>JAKQTB010000129.1 GCA_029569495.1 Pseudomonadota bacterium
CATCTTGTAGACTAAACATTTGCGCGGTTTGAAAGCGGCTCATTTTTTTGTGCGGGCTCAGCATAAACACACGGATGCCTTTTTTACCGCGCATGGCGTATTCCGCCGCACTGCCTGTATCACCTGAAGTTGCCCCTAAAATATTGGTGGTTTTGCCCGTTTTGGTGAGCACATATTCAAACAAATTGCCGAGCAACTGCATGGCCATATCTTTAAACGCCAATGTTGGGCCATTTGAAAGGCTTAATAAATACAAATTGTCTTCTAACTTAAGTGTAGGCGTAATATCTGCCGCATTTTGGCCTTTACGCGTAAAACCATACACGTCTGCGCGGTAGGTTTTATCGATAATCGCTTTTAAATCAGTCGCTGGTATATCGTCCACAAAACGCGACAAAATTGCAAAGGCTAATTCTGGGTATGACATGCAACGCATCGCCGTTAAATCAGCATCGGTGATTTGTGGATACGTTTCAGGCAAGTACAAACCGCCATCTGGCGCTAGCCCACCCAATAGAATCTCACTGAACTGTAATGCAGGTGATTGCCCGCGCGTGCTGATATATTTCATTTATTTATTGTTTCCCACTCTGTCATTCCGACGAAAGTCGGAATCCAGTTACACTATTTCACTATAAAGGTCTTTCCATGTTGGATTGGACTTTTCGATCAGTTCCAATTTCCAAAGCCGCTTCCATTCTTTAATCTGCTTTTCACGAACAATTGCGCTGCCAATTTCATCATGCACTTCATACCACACCAACAAATGGATGTTGTATTTTTTACTAAAACCGTCCACCACGTCATTTTTATGTTGCCAAACTCTTTTTATCAAATCAGAAGTAACACCCGTATAAAGCGTACCATTTTTCCGACTTGCCAAAAGATATACGTATGCCTGCATTTCCCTAGATTCCAACTTTCGTCGGAATGTCCATTAAGGATTATTTACCCAATTCTTCCATACGAATACGTGTGACTTTACCAACTGTGGCTGGTAGTGCTTCAATTTCAGCAATACCCGCATCCATGTTTTTTTCAACCGTCACATGCGTCAAAATCACAATATCAGCTTCAGTTTCATTGTCGTCGGGTTCTTTTTGCAACATAGCATCAATCGAAATATTGCGGTCTGCTAATATTTTAGTCACGCCCGCTAACACACCAGGTTTATCTGAGGCACGTAAACGCAGGTAGTAAGCACTTTCAACTTCCGCAATCGGTAAAATTGGTAAATCCACCACGCTATTGGGCTGAAACGCTAAATATGGCACACGCTGTTCTGCGCTTGCATTGCTCAAGCGTGCTACGTCCATTAAATCAGCTACCACCGCACTGGCCGTTGGTTCAGCCCCTGCGCCCGCGCCATAATAAAGCGTTGGCCCAACGGCATCGCCTTTCACTACCACTGCGTTCATTGCACCGTTCACATTTGCAACCAACCGTTTTTCAGGGATAAGCGTTGGATGCACACGCAGTTCAACACCTTTGGCAGTGCGTTTAGTAATACCAAGTAACTTTACGCGGTAGCCAAGTTCTTCAGCATATTTAATATCCGCTTGTTGAAGCTTGGTAATACCTTCAGTGTAGGCTTCTTCAAACTTCATCGGTATACCAAACGCAATGGCTGACAATATAGTGAGCTTATGCGCCGCATCAATGCCTTCCACATCAAAGGTAGGGTCAGCTTCGGCATAACCTAAACGTTGTGCTTCGCCAATCACATCTTGATAGGTCAGACCTTTTTCACGCATTTCGGTGAGAATAAAGTTGGTAGTGCCATTGATAATACCAGCCACCCACTCAATTTTATTTGCACCCAAACCCTCGCGTAACGCCTTGATAATCGGGATGCCGCCTGCAACTGCGGCTTCAAATGCCACAATCACACCCGCATTTTGCGCGGCCGCAAAAATCTCGTTGCCATGCAGGGCGAGTAAGGCTTTATTTGCAGTCACCACATGTTTGCCATTGGCAATGGCCTTTAACACCAAGTCTTTGCTTAAGGTATAGCCACCAATGAGTTCCACCACCACATCCACATTGGGATTGTTGACCACTGCAAATGCATCATTGGTCACGTCTACTTTACCGTCTGTAAGCGCTTTTGCATGGTCCACGTTTTTATCAGCCACCTGCACAACGTTAATTGCAACGCCTGTACGACGCGTGATTTCAGCCGCGTTACGGGTTAATACGGTATATGTACCACCACCAACCGTGCCGATGCCCAGCAAACCTACATTCAATTGTTTCAAACTTTCACTCCACTTAACTTTGAATTATGCTTTTTTCGATAATTTTCTAAAAACCGTGCAATTCGGCCAATCGCTTCGGTCAAGTCATCCACGTTTGGTAAAAACACCACACGGAAATGGTCAGGTGTTGGCCAGTTAAAGCCAGTACCCTGCACGAGCAATACTTTTTCTTCCAGCAACAAATCTAGAATAAATTGTTGGTCGTCTTTGATTGGGTAAATTTTTGGGTCTAATTTTGGAAACAGGTACATCGCCGCTTTTGGTTTGACACAGGTTACGCCCGGAATTGCAATCAGCAACTCATAAGCGATATCTCTCTGTTTACACAAACGGCCTTCTGGTGCCACTAAATCCTCAATACTTTGGTAGCCCCCCAGCGCAGTTTGAATAGCCAACTGCCCAGGCACATTGGCACATAAACGCATTGAGGCCAGCATGTTCAAGCCTTCAATAAAGTCACTGGCGTGCTTTTTCTCTCCACTTAAAATCATCCAGCCAGCGCGGTAACCACACGCACGATAATTTTTGGATAAGCCATTAAACGTTACAAATAACACGTCATCGGCAAGGGATGCAATTGAAGTATGTTCATTGCCATCAAACAGCACTTTGTCATAAATTTCATCCGCAAAAATCACCAATTTATGGCGGCGCGCAATCTCAATAACACCTTCCAAGGTCTCACGCGGATACAAAGCACCTGTTGGGTTATTGGGGTTAATCACCACAATACCACGGGTATTGGCGGTGATTTTGGCTTCCATATCTTTTAAGTCGGGCAACCAGCCTGTAGCCTCATCACACAAATAATGTCGTGCTGTACCACCAGCCAAGGTCACGGCAGCTGTCCACAATGGATAATCTGGCATGGGCACCAACACTTGGTCACCATTGTTGAGCAAACCCTGCATCGCCATCACAATCAGCTCAGAAACGCCATTGCCAATAATAATGTCATCTACCGTCACACCCGCAATATGCTTGCTTTGTGTGTAATGCATAATAGATTTGCGTGGTTCAAATAGGCCTTTGCTGTCTGTGTACACGCCCGCTTTGCTCATGTTGCGCATCACATCCTGCATCATCTCTTCAGGCACATCCAGCCCAAACACGCCCGGGTTACCAATATTGAGCTTGATAATGCGCTGGCCCTCTTCTTCCATTTGACGGGCGCGCTGCAACACTGGGCCACGGATATCGTAGCAAACGTTGGCAAGTTTATTTGACTTTTTAATTGGCTGC
This sequence comes from Pseudomonadota bacterium, assembly GCA_029569495.1. Classification (GTDB taxonomy): domain Bacteria; phylum Pseudomonadota; class Gammaproteobacteria; order Burkholderiales; family Methylophilaceae; genus Methylotenera. The sequence continues at coordinate 3,501 of JAKQTB010000129.1, forward strand.
ATCATGAGGATTTTTCTAAAAATGCACGCCATAAGCATGCTTTAAAGACACAAAACTGAAAGCCAATAGTTTACCTTAGAACCGGGCCTTGTTTCAATGAAACCGTCAGCTTAACTATTCACATAAAGCTGTTAAAATTGCGGCATGAAACTACATTTAACCAGCGCAGAAAATAATTACCTCATCACCGCTTGTGGCAGGCAATTTGTTGAAGTGAATAAACAGCAATTTACCAGCAGCTTACTTGTGATGCCGCAACAGTTAATCAACGATTGGGGGGTTGCTAATTTTGCAGAATTAAATGAAGCACATCTTGAAAAAATTGCTACATTTAACCCTGAAGTGGTTTTGCTCGGCACAGGCGAAAAACACCAGTTTCTGAACCCTAACATAACAAAATCACTTATGGTAAAAGGCATTCCGCTAGAGTGCATGACTACGGCAGCGGCATGCAGAACTTACAACATTTTAATGAGTGAAGGCCGCAATGTGCTTGCGGCCTTGATTGTATAAAACCATTAAATCTGTGCGATTACTTTGCAGGTGAAAGCGTAATCTGCAAACCTTTATCCGTCACTAACATATCTTTTGGTGCATACGTTGCGCCGCCGAATTTTAAGTCTTCTGGTTTAACTGTGTAGAGCGCCATGCCATTGAGCATTTGCCCGCCCACGGTTTTGGCAAGAGAATTTAATATTTCGTTATATTTGCCATCTGCGCCATCAATATTAAACATATCCACTGACGGATCATCCAACACTATTGATTGCGTGGCTGCATCAAAACGCAATTTTCCAGAAATACCTAACTTGCCTGTCATGCTTTTTCCCAACATCTGGCTGTTAAGCACCGTGTCCAGCGTGGTTTGCATGCGGCCAGTGGTTTGGTCAAATTTCACTATCGAATTACTTAAGTTCACATCAAAAATCTTTAGCAGTTCAATCGGCACGGCCAATTTCTTGTTGAGCATGTTCTGAACATCGGCTTCAGTCACATTGACGGTACGGTCGCCCAAACCAGCACAGCCAACTAGTGACAATAAAATCAGTGCCATCGCTAAAAATTTAAGCTTCATCACAGGCTTTCTACTCAGTTAAAAAATCTCTTGAAAACTCAACGTCTTTAGAGATTTTTTGTTGACAGCGTTAATGTTGCATTGGTGCCACCAAACCCAAAACTGTTCGATAACGCGGTTTCAATCTTCACGTTTTCTATTGTTTTACGCACAATATTCAAGCCTTCTGCCGCAGGGTCTAGCGTTTCAATATTGGCAGAAGCGGTAATAAAGTTATTTTCCATCATCAGTAGCGTGTAAATTGCCTCATTAACGCCCGCCGCGCCTAACGCGTGGCCAGAAAGTGATTTGGTTGAAGCAATGGCCACGGGATTATTGGCGCCGAAAACCTCGCGTATCGCTTCCAACTCTTTGGTGT
>JAKQTB010000142.1 GCA_029569495.1 Pseudomonadota bacterium
AACACACCTGCCAAACGTATTCGTAAATTTAAACCCACCGAGCATTGCCGCTACTGGTCGCTTGACGGCATCAACTCAAAAGTCGAGCTGTGCCTCTCATTGCTAGAATTTAATATTGCGCCTAAACAAGAAAAGATTAAAGAAATTGTCAACAGCAAATATGCGCTCATCACTTTAGGCGCACTGCAGGCAGAGTGGTCACGCATTGACCCTTCACGCCAACGCAGAAGCCTTGAGCGTGTTAAAACTGAAAAAGCTGCCAACACCACTTTTGGTTTTGAAGAAACCTGCGACCGCATCAGACATTATGAAAGTATTTCGGAACACAAAGTTGCTGAGCCTAAGGGCGCAGAGATTATCTTGACTGAAAAAGACACAAACCATGAATCTATCAAGGGGCGTGGTGCCAACATTATTTACGTTGATTTAGGTGCTGGGCAATCGAATATTGTGGATGAAAGCCTGCGTGGATTTGGCTTGCTGGTACGCAAACAAGCCAGTGAATTGAGTATCGGCATGATGATTGGTGTATCGGCCAAAGAAAAAAGCCATGACATTAAAGTTGGCGTGATTCGTAACATTAAGCCTGTGGCAGGTAACCAGTTTCATCTTGGTATTGAATTACTCAGCCGTGCCGCATTTTGCGCAAAAGCTGAAAATGTCAGCCGTCAGTTAATTAACACCACTTCGGCTAACCAGCTAAACGACACCATTTCAGGCTTTAGCAATGACTTTACCCGCTTTACCTGCTTGTTCTTACCAAAAGAGTTTTCTGTCTCTAAACAAGAAACGCTGATTGTGCCGCGCTATCAGTACAACAGAAAAGATGCGTTCAAAATTAACATTGCAGGACACGACATGCTCGTACGCTTAACGGACAGTTTTGAACAGCATGAAAACTGGGTCCGCGTGGCCTTCACAAAAGCGTATTAAAAAGCCATATTATCTCCCGAGAGAAAAACGCTGCCCTGCGAGCCTTATAAATAAAGGCTTGCAGAGCATCTCAAAAGGTTTGTGTGTTTTTCAATATAAAATTACATGATTTAACATCGGTTCAATACGTGATAAGTCTGTACCAAATAGTTAAAATTTTTGGTGAGATTCGCTTAAAATTTAACGTGCATTTTGCTTGGCAATATCAGCAGAAGTTTTAGGATTATTCACCTCATATTCCAGCGAAGTGCCCTTAAAAGTGATGGCTGGCTGCACCTGATTAGCTGACTCAGTATTCTGAATACGCGGATTTTGGCGCGCCCTCACTTGCGTTAATACTGCCTTTGAGCAGCTATTTTCAATAAAATCAGCACGAATAAGTTGATGATTTTTGCTATCCAAAAATAAACTATTAGCATCGCCCGAGTTTCGATTACTGCTGGCAATCAATTGGCTACCAGTAGGCAGGGTCGTTTTATCCACTTTTAACACATGCGTTTGCGCACTCAGGCCGCAAAAACTAAATTTACCTGCAACATCGGTAATCAAATAGGTACCGTCTTCTAAGTAAATACGCACATTGGGTATGCCCAACTCCTTTGAGTCTTGTCGCTGATTGTGGTTACAATCCACATACACTTTGCCAGCCACGCAGCTCTCGTTCGCCGCGACTTGTACAGATGCCAGTGCGCAAAAAACAGCCACCCATAACGCGTGAGATATCATACAAAATGCTTGGCGCTTAATGTCCATTGGGTTGTGCATCTAAATTTGTCATCTCATTCAATTTTGCTATGTTCATCATGTTTTAACCTGCCTGAATAGTGTACACCAACCAGCTAAAAGCAAAACACTTGTTCAACTAAGCGACTAACGATAATATGCACGTAACACATCGATGATGTAAGCGCTTTAGGAGGCTTTGTGCAAATTCAAACTGGCGAAATATACGGTAAACAAACGGCGGCTAAATTTGTCATGTACAACGTGCTTAAAGTCAGCAAATCGGTTGTTACTTTACAAAACATTGACAATCCGCTTAGCCTGTTTGAAACCACCGCGCAAAAACTTCTGAGTTCTGGTTATATTCGTATTAGCCAAACACCGTATATTGATTTAGTTTCAACAACCCCAAAAAAACGTAAAGCTGCCAAAAAACCGACGCGCTGCCCGCTGACTTATGATTTCTTAGAAGCCCGTGCAGATAGTGAAAGACCTGCACAAATATTAACAGATTTGTTTAACTAAATATTTTATCTTATTGTTTAGTAATAATATTGTTTGTTTTGTCTGGCGCATTCCAGCCGCCACCCAATGCTTTAAATAGCGCAACAGAGGCCAGCAACCTTGACTGTCGACTTTGAATAAAAGCGATTGAAGTTTCGTTATAAACACGTTGGGCATCCAGCACATCTAAATAGGCAGAATAGCCAGATTGATAACGATTTTCGGCAACTTCAAGCGCTTTTTTAGCAGATTGCTGGCTCGCATTTAAGGCAGTTTCACGTGCGGTATGTTGTCGCAAATCAACCAAGGCATCGTTCACCTCTCTAAAAGCGTTTTGAACAGCGCCTTCATAACTTGCCAAGGCTTGCTTTTGTTTGGCGCTAGCCTGATCTACGCGCGCGTTACGTTTGCCAGAATCAAATATCGGCAAATATAAACTCAAGCCGCCTGTCCAAATTCTAGAAGCCGATTTCAGCACATCTGCCAGTTCCATACTTTCACCACCAAAAATCGCTGTCAATGAAATTGTAGGATACAAAGCGGCCTTGGCTACGCCAATATTTGCGTTTTCCGCTACCATTTGCGCTTCAGCCTGTGCAACATCGGGCCGCGCTTCAAGCAAGCTCGAAGGCAAACCCGCAGGTGGCGTTGGTGGAACGGGTAACTGCTGAACATCTCCCACTTGTGCAAGCGTTAAGTTCAAATTGCCGGTCAAGACTGCCAGTTGATGGTGACTTTGTGCCCGTAATCGCGTTAATTCTGCCAATTGTGCACTCAAAATTGCACTGGCTGCTTCTGCCTGATGCACTTCTAAAATGGAAGCAACACCACCTTCTAAGCGACGTTTTGTAAGCGCTAAACTTTCATCCCGTGTTTTTAGGTTCGCTTGGGTGACGCTGATTTGTGACGCTAAGCTACGTAGCGTTAAATAATTGCTGGCCACCAAGCCTGTAAGTGAAAGCGCAACCGTGTCTTTTGCGTATTGACTCGCCAGCACCTGCGCACGTACCGATTCTTTGGCACGAATCAACTTGCCCCAAAAATCAATTTCAAAGCTTGTGCCTAATTGCGCCCGATAGAGATTACGCGGGTTATTTGAAACTTCATTGGCACCCGATTCAGTCACGCGTGAACGGTTGGCCGCTCCATTTAAATCCACTTGTGGCAATGATGCCGCGCCAATCTCATTGGCTAACGCATTGGCTTCTTCAATACGCGCTACGGCTAATTTAATATTGCTATTGTTTACTAATGCTTGACCAACCAAATCATTCAATATTGGGTCTTGATAATGTGTCCACCAATTTTCCGCTATCGTTTGGCTGACTTGACTCACCCCCTCAGCATAAGTCGCAGGCAGAGAAACTTCTGGACGCTGATAATCTGGCCCTACCGTTTTACAACCCGCCATCAGCACAGCAACCACTGACAAGCCAATGAGGCGCAACTTCAACCTTGGATGATTGTTACTTTGATTGCAAATCATCACACCGTCTCCTGCGATTTTAATTCGGTTTCAATTTGGCCATGATGCCGTACATGCTTGCCTGACAACCAAGTAAAAAAGAGTGGTATAAATATCGTTGCCACAAAGGTGGCTAAAATCATGCCGCCAAATACCCCGGTACCCATTGATTGGCGTGCCGCAGCCCCGGCACCCGTGGCAATAACCAACGGCACAATACCCAACACAAAAGCCATTGAGGTCATGACAATCGGCCTAAACCGTAATCGTGCAGCTTCAAGCGCAGCCTCTGCCACTGGCATACCCTCTTCCATTTTTTGACTGGCAAACTCTACAATTAAAATCGCATTTTTGGCGGCCAATCCAATTAAAGTGATGAGCCCAATTTGAAAGTAAATATCATTAGGCATACCGCGCAGTAATACCGCCAAAAAAGCCCCTGCCAGCGCAAATGGCACGGCCATAATCACCGCCAATGGCAAAGCCCATGTTTCAAACTGTGCCGCTAAAATTAGAAACACCATGATGATGGCAAAACCAAAAGCAAACATGGCGGCTGACCCAGTACGCTTTTCTTGATACGCTTGGGCAGTCCAAGCAATTTGATAGCCTTCAGGCAAGTTTGCTTCCGCAATACGCTCAACCGTTTGAATGGCATCACCCGAACTCACGCCACTCGCACCGCTACCAAACACTTTTGCAGAAAGTAAGCCGTTATAACGCTCAAGTTGTTCTGCCCCAACAATATTCGTTACTTTACTCAATGCAGAGAGTGGAATCATATTGCCGGCAGGATTTTCAGCGGTAGGCTGGCTACGCACATACACTTTGCCTAAATCTTCAGGCTGCATACGATATTGTTGTTCAGCTTGCAATTGCACACGATAAGTACGGCCATTTCGGTTAAAGTCATTCACGTAAAATGAACCCATCGTACTTTGCAACGTGGCATAAATATCCGAGATTCTTACCTTTTGTGAGAGCGCTTTTGCTTCATCTACTTCAATTAACAGTTGCGGCACGGTCGGCCGAAAAAAAGTATTCAAACCCGTTAAGTTTTTATCTGCCGTCAATGCTTCAATAAAACGATTGGTCACTTCAGCTAACTTAATTGGGTCGGTATCTAATTTACTTTGCACATACACTTCAAAACCGCCTGCTGAGCCCAAACCGCGAATAGCCGGTGGATTCACTGCAAAGGCAATGCCGTCGGGTTGGCTCATGCCGATGCCAAATAATTTACCGACAATATCATCTGCTGTTGCAGTGCGGTCTTGCCAATCTTTAAGTCTAACAAACATGGTGGCAGCATTGGTTTTATTCGCCCCTGTCAGCAACTCTAAGCCGTTCACGGCAAACTCATGTGCCACGGCATCGTCTTGATGAATCGTTGCGCGAATATTTTCTGTGGTTTTTGTGGTGCGGCTAAGCGTTGCGCCATTGGGCATCACTACAATTGTCACCACGTAACCTTGGTCTTCGGCTGGCACAAAACTGCCAGGCACCTTCATGACTAACAAAATCACGGTTGCAACAATACCCAAAAACGCAATGGCACCAATGATTTTATGTTTAAGCGTGACACCAACGGTATGCGTATAAAAATGTGTGAACCGCGTAAACGATTGGTTAAATTTAGTAAAAAACCAATTTTCTCCATGGGATTTTTTTAAAATCATGGCACAAAGGGCTGGCGTTAAAGTAAGCGCCACAATGCCTGAAATGACTACTGAAATGGCTACCGTAACTGCAAACTGACGGTATAACTCGCCTGCAATACCGCCCTGAAAAGCAACAGGCACAAACACCGCGCACAATACCAATACAATCGCCACCACAGCGGCTGATACTTGGTGTATGGATTTAATCGCTGCGGGCAGCGGTGCTAAATTTTCTTCACGCATCAATCGCTCAGTGTTTTCCAGCACCACAATGGC
>JAKQTB010000104.1 GCA_029569495.1 Pseudomonadota bacterium
AGGCAGCTATGGCAGGCGTAAAACGTTTTATTTTCATTAGTTCAATCAAGGTGAATGGGGAGCATACAGAAAAGGGTAGACCATTTACAGAGAATGATGCGCCAAACCCACAAGATGCATATGGAATTTCAAAACTAGAAGCCGAGCAAGGGTTGTTAAAAATTGCACAACAAACAGGCATGGAGGTTGTAATCATTAGGCCTCCGCTAGTGTATGGACCTGGCGTTAAGGCTAATTTTGCTAGCATGATGAAAGCGATAAGGCGCAAAATGCCATTGCCGCTCGGTTCTATAAATAATAAACGTAGCTTTGTCTATGTTGAAAATTTGGTAAGTCTTATTGTGTGCTGTATCAATCACGCCAATGCTGCAAATCAGACATTTTTAGTTTCAGATGGTCAAGATCTTTCTACTACAGAATTGTTACGTGGTTGTGCGGTGGCATTAAATGTGAACACATGGTTGCTACCGGTGCCGAAAAAAATAATTGAAGTTGCCGCGACCTTGTTAGGTAAGCGTGATGTGGCACAGCGTTTGTGTGGAAATTTACAAGTAGACATCACTAAGACGCGTACATTGTTGGGCTGGGCGCCCCCTATTACGGTCGAGGTAGGCTTAAAAATAACTGCGCTTGCTATGCCAGATTGATAAAAAGAGGAAACAATAGTTACTCTTGACTTTAGTTGTGTAAAAAGTACATAATTGGCTTGTTTTTCGCAAAAAAAAGGTCTTATATGCAAGTTTCTATACAAGAATTCAAGTCTCATTTGTCTCGCTACGTTGGTGAGGCGCAATCTGGAAATTTGATTGAGCTTACTTCGCATCGTAAAGTGGTGGCGCGGATAGTTGGGGTGCCCTTGGTTGAAAGTGTGGGGCTGACGAATCTATTATCCGCTGGAGTGGCTACTTGGCAAGGTGGGAAGCCCGCTGGTGCATCGCTTAGTCTACAAAAACAAGGTAAACTGGTTTCTGCCATGGTGTTGGAAGATCGTAGATGATTTTGTTCTGCGATACATCAGCTTTACTCAAGTTATATATTGTTGAGCAGGGTAGTGATGCATTAAAAACACTGGTTCAAGAAGCTGAAGCGGTTGCTGTGAGTCGTATAGCTTGGGCAGAGGCTTATGCGGCTTTGTCTAGAAGGGCGCGTGAAGTGGCGGAAGATGCTGATACGATTGAGCTAGCAAAACTTGCGTTAGCCGCAGATTGGCCGCATTTTGTGGTACTTGAAATTGACCAGGCCTTAGTTGAGCGAGCTGGAGACTATGCTGATACTTTTGCTCTGCGCGGTTATGACAGCATCCAGCTAGCTTCAGCGTTTGAGGCAGGTAGAATTTCACAAATTCCTGTATTTTTTGCTTGTTATGACACGCGTTTAAGCAAAGCGGCCAAGTTGCTGGGAATGATGTGTTTATAACCGTTGGTATCTAGCTAGAAAGTGCCGACTGATTTTATGACTGATTGATAATGAAACGTTTGTTTGATTTATGTTTGGCACTATTATCTATGGTATTTTTACTCATACCTTTTTTAGTGGTGGCGGTATTGGTTAAGGCAACTTCAGCTGGTCAAATTCTATACTGGTCTGATCGCGTGGGGCGTCATAAC
>JAKQTB010000152.1 GCA_029569495.1 Pseudomonadota bacterium
AACAAAAATAATTGTTTTCTTTTCATGGTGATTGGGTAACTTAATGTTTTAGGAAAGAATGAATGCTATCTTGTGGCAAGCACATGGGCAATCAAGAAAAGCATGATTTTTTTAAAAGCGATGCAAAGGTGAGAAAAAAGATTTACTGTTGCAGCATTTTTACAACATGCTGCAACAGTTGTTGGGCGACTGCTACTTTCGGTGCGCGAGCAAAAGTATGCGCGCCATTTTTATCAAGTAACGTGACTTGGTTGTCATCACTTCCCATCGCATCGGTTGCTAAATTGGCAACTATCAAAGGTAATTTTTTTGCCAGTCGCTTGGCTTCTGCGTATTCCAGTAAGTTTTCACTCTCTGCCGCAAAACCTACGCAAAACGGTGCGTTGGGTAAGCTGGCAACTTCAGCGAGAATATCCTTATTTTTAGTGAGCGCGATGGTAAGTGTTTGTTCACTTTTTTTAATTTTTTGTGTGCTGGTTTGCGCGGGTGAGTAATCAGCAACGGCCGCAACGCTGATAAACATATCTTTGGGTCCAAATTTTAAGGTCGCGATATTTTTCATCACAGCCTGATACATATTTTCTGCGCTGATTGCTGAAATGTGAGTCACGTTATGGGGTGTGGCAAGCGCGGTTGCACCGCTTACTAAGGTAACTTCGGCACCCATGTCTGCAGCAGCTTGGGCAATGGCATAACCCATTTTTCCTGAGCTTAAGTTGGTAATCGCGCGAACAGGGTCTATTTTCTCAATGGTTGCTCCAGCGGTTATTAACACACGCTTATTCGCTAATAGTTTAGGCGTAAAGTGGCTATTAATATGCGCGAGTAGTGTTTCGGCCTCCAGCATGCGGCCTAAACCAGTTTCACCGCAGGCTTGCACGCCGCTTTCTGGGCCAAGAATGGTGACGCCATCGGCGCTCAGTTGCGCAATATTGCGTTGCGTTGCCGGGGCTTCCCACATTTGTTTATTCATCGCAGGTGCAACAAGTAGTGGGCAATCGCGCGCTAAGCATAGGGTTGAGAGTAAATCATCTGCGCGTCCATGCACAAGTTTTGCTAAAAAATCAGCACTGGCAGGCGCAATTAAAATCGCGTCTGCTTCACGGCTTAACTCAATATGCGGCATTCCGTTGCTAATGCTGCTATCCCACATATCTATAAAAACAGGCTTACCAGACAACGCTTGCATGGTGACTGGTGTAATAAACTGGCAAGCGGCTGTTGTCATGACAACTTGCACATCGATTTCAGCTTTAACTAACAGGCGAACTAACTCTGCCGCCTTGTAGGCAGCAATGCCGCCAGTAATGCCAAGGACGAGTTTTTTTCGTCTGATGTTGGTGTTGGTGGATATCGTCATGGTAGATTTGAGCTTATGTAATACTCTTTAAAAGATGATAATGAAGCTTTAGTTTATCATGCGAGATTGTGCTGTGTGCAACTGTCTTAAATTGAAAAGAATCAGCAGGGTTTAATGATGTGGAAAAAAATTAGAATTTTTATATTACTGCTCGTGTTTGGGGCTGTGGTACAGCAAACCATGATTGAGCAGTCGGATTTAGATTGGGACAGGAATTTTTATGTGGCGGTATATCCTATCAATGCGGATGGCACGACTGCGGTGGATCACTATATTAGCACTTTGACAAAAGAGGATTTTGAGCCGATTGCTGATTATTTTTCTGAAGAAGCGAAGCGGTTTGGCTTAACCATGCGACGCCCATTTCAGGTGCAACTTGGCGCCAAGGTGCTACATCAGCCGCCTGCACCGCCTAAAGCAGCATCAATTTTAGACACGATTACTTGGAGCTTGAAGTTTAGATATTTTTCTTGGAAAAACAGCCCGCAAGTTGCAGTAAAACCTAAAATACGCATGTACTTGTTGTATTTTGATCCAACTAAAAACGCTAGATTATCGCATTCAACGGCGCTCAGTAAGGGCCGTGTAGGCTATGTGAATTTATTTGGAAGTAAAGCTGCTCATCGACAAAATATGTTTATTCTTGCGCATGAAATGTTGCATACACTGGGTGCAACCGATAAATATAACTTAACGACTACGTTGCCAATTTTTCCAGAAGGCTATGCTGAACCCAACAAAACACCACGTTACCCGCAAGATTTCGCTGAATTGATGGGCGGGCGTGTGCCAATCAGTGAGTCGCAGGCGGAAATTCCTAAAAGTTTGTTACACACACTAGTTGGTGAAAATACGGCAAAAGAAATTGGCTGGATAAAGTAAATCTTTACAAACTGTTCTGCAACTTGCATTTTATGATGCAAAGTATTTGATTGAGGAATTAAGTATGTCAATTACAGATTGGCCCGCCGCAGAACGCCCACGAGAAAAACTCATCGAACAGGGTGCAGGCGCATTGTC
>JAKQTB010000185.1 GCA_029569495.1 Pseudomonadota bacterium
CCCCGCTTCACTTTCTGTAAAAACAACAATTTATGTATTTTTAGTAATTGCGCTAGTTGTGATGGTGATAGCAATGTCTTTTGCGTTAATCGGTGCTTGGCCAGTTTTAATTTACGCAATTATAGTATTGCTCGGTTTAAGTGCTGGTTTTGGGCACACACTAAAAAAATCGCACAATTTTGAGCAAATATCGCTTCAAGAAAACACCATAAAAGTAACCGCACAGTCTCTATCGCAACATCAAGAATCGGAAATGAATTCAGCATGGGCTAAAGTTGTAATGGAATGTCAATCTCAAGGGGATTGCCGATACCTTGCGCTACGTTCACATGGTAAAGAAATAGAAATAGGACGATATATAAGTACTGAAGCTCGATATCTACTGGCTTTAAAACTTAAGAATATACTCTCGGCCTACAGGTAGCATCAACATTAACCATGCGACAAATTGTCGTGCGACAATATGCCACATTCCGCTCGCTTAAATTAAGCTCTACAATTGCCCGATATAAAAATAATGACAATTTTCTAGAGGGATGAAAAACATGAAAAAAATAGCACTGGCAGTAATGTTGGCGTGTAACAGTGGGTTATTGGCTGCGGAGGAAACCGCAATTGTGAATGTAGCAGAGCAAGTGCAGGCAGATACTGCTGAAGCGCCCATTACCCAATTAGAGCCGATGCAAATTCGTGCTGAATCGATTGGTTCTTCACTATTATTAGATACTCCCTCTACAGCGGGTAGCCGGCTTGACTTAACGCCTAGAGAAACGCCTGCTTCAATCACAATTGTAGACCGCAATTTAATTGAGCAGCGGGGCGCTACGAATACACAAGAAATATTAAAAAGCGTGCCGGGTGTGTTAGCAGCTTCGCCGCCTGGCTCGGCAGGTTCAGTCACTTATCGTGGTTTTGGCTCATCTTCACTTACGCAAATGTTTAATGGTATTACGGTGCAGTACGACGCCATCGCAGCAAGGCCAGTAGATAGTTGGATTTATGATCGTGTTGAAGTGGTCGGTGGGCCTTCGACCTTTTTATTTGGCGCGGGTGCTGTGGGTGGCTCAATCAATAATATTACTAAGACGGCAAGCAAGTCAGGCGACTTTACGCAGGCGCGAGCCAGTTACGGTTCATTTGATACCTCTCAATTATCCTTTGGCCTCAATCGTCAGTTAGGGGATGATGTTGGCGTTAAAAACTACGTTCGCGCCGATATCAATCGAACAAATTCCAATGGCTATGTCGATGGAAATGAGCGTGAGGCTTGGTCTGGCGCATTCTCTTTGTTAACAGAATTTACGCCTAATCTTTCTCACACATTAGCGCTTGAATATCAAAATGAGCAAGATGATCGCGTTTATTGGGGTACGCCGTTGTTAAGGCCGGCTTCTGGTCCAATTGTTGGCAATGGAAAAATCGCAGATGGAACACGCTTTAAAAACTACAACTCAGCAGATGGTATTTATGAGCAAACAGTCAAGTGGGGCCGCTCAATCATTGATTTTAAATTAAACGATACCACTTCAATTCGTAACACCTTTTACCGTTATGATGCTTTGCGAGATTATCGCAACGTAGAAGTATATAAGTATAATGCCACGAATACAGCCGTTGTGAGGTCGTCACCCTTATTGCAGCGACATGATCAGGAAGTTGATGGTGATCGTGTTGAATTAAGCCATAAAACACAATTTGGGGAGATGAAGTCAGATTGGGCGGCTGGGTTTGATTATAATGTGAATAGACAAACGCGTTTTCCGAGATCTTTAACTTTAAATGTAAGCACGGTAAACCCGTACAACTTCACAACAGAAAAGTTTTTTGATATTCCTGGAATGGTGCGTGGTTTTAACCCGCAACGTACTAATCGGGTAGAGACGCTAGCGTTCTTTCTTGAAAATAGAACCAAATTCACCGATCAATTTTCATTAGTCACGGGCTTACGTCACGACAAAATTGATTTATCGGTTAAAAATCATCAGGCAGCCACGGCAACAAATCCAGCCTATTTTGATCGTAAATATACCCCAACCACAGGTAGGGTAGGTTTGATTTATGATTTTACGCCAACGGCCAATGCCTATGTTCAATATAGTACTGCTGCAGATCCTCCAGCAGGTATTTTAACAACAGCAGCTTTTACGCAAGTGAGAGATTTTGATTTAACGACAGGAAAACAAATTGAAGTTGGAAGCAAGTTTGATTTTCTTGAAGGACGTGGCTCTGCTACTATTGCCGCCTATAAAATTGAACGCAAAAATTTAGCAACACCTGATCCTGGTAATCCGGGAACGACAATTCCGGTTGGGCAGCAGTCTTCACGTGGTATTGAGCTTGCAGCCTCAATGAAAGTGACGGATGATCTAACTTTACAGGGCAATTATTCACTTGTTGATGCGCAGTATGATAAGTTTACGCAGGTGGTAGCGGGTAAGGCTGTTTCACGTGTGGGAAATACCCCAACGAATACGCCGACGAGCATTGCCAATGCCTGGCTTACTTATAACATCACGCCAACTTTGCAAGCGGGTGCCGATGTGCGCTATGTTTCATCACGTTATGGGGATGTTGCAAATACTTTTGGCGATGCTTCGTATACATTATTTGGCGCATTTGCTTCATACAAGCTACCTAAATATGGTACGTTAACAGCACGTGTGCGAAACTTAACAGACGAAGTCTATGCCGCATCGGTTACAGGTGATCCAATGTTTTATTTAGGCGCTCCTAGATCTTACGAGTTCGGCTGGCAGGCAGAGTTTTAATGAAAGTTATTCATTAAGTGAAACAAAATACTAGGCTTTCAATCATCACATTATGTTTTGCAGCTTTTTTAATGAGCGGCTTTTCAGGTGACCATTCGCTCGCTGTTGTTTCACTTGATAATCCTGTAGCAGAAGCAGGACGACTGCCGCGCTTACGTACTTTACCAAATGGTGATGCGTTGATGAGCTGGGTTGAGCCTAAAGGGCAGGGCCATGCATTAAAGTTTGGTGTTGTGCATGATGGGCGCTGGGTTCGGCAAGGTGAGACTGCGCAGGGCGAGAACTGGTTTGTGAATTGGGCTGATTTTTCATCGGTAGTGGCCATTGATGAAAATTTTTGGGTAGCACATTGGTTGGCCAAACAACAAGGTGGCAAAACTTACGACTATGACGTTTCGCTAGCGATTTCTCATGATGCAGGACGCTCTTGGCGAGAGGTTGGTCATCCACATCGAGATGGCACTGCAGCCGAACATGGTTTTGCCACAATATTTAAAGACTTGGATGGCGCTGGCATTGTTTGGTTAGATGGTCGCGAGCATGTTAAAAAAGAGGATAAAACTAAATATCCCGAAAAGTCTGGCAACTTTAATTTGCGTTACACACATATCAACCGTGATGGAACAATGACAGATGAGCAGGTGCTCGACAATAACACTTGCACCTGTTGCTGGACAGCCGTCGCCAGCACGCCTAACGGTGCGATTGCTGCCTGGCGTGGGCGCACGGACGATGAAATTAGAGATAATCGTATGGCATTGCTGCGTGATGGCAAATGGAACTCGCCTAAAGCACTAGGCGCTGAAGGCTGGAAAATAGCAGGTTGCCCTGTTAACGGTCCTTCCATTAGCGCTTTGGGAAATAAAATCGTTGCAAGCTGGTTTACCGCTGAAGGCGACCGCCCGCGTGTACGCGCAGCATTTTCAGAAGATGGCGGTGTCACCTTTGGTAAGCCCATTGAAATTGATGACGTCAGCCCTCTAGGCCGCATAGGCCTTACGTGGCGCGACAGTCAAAGTGCTGTGGTTTCTTGGCTAAGCGCACCAGCGGTAGAGCAGAAAAAATCCGCGCTTAATGTGAAGGTGATTTATACAGATGGCCGTGTGGAGCCAACGAGGCAGCTGGTAGAAGTGAGCAGTGGCCGTGATACGGGTGTGCCACAAATGGTATCAACAGCAGACGGGTTATTATTTGCATGGACAAATCCAGCGCCGCAATACGGAATTACCACAAAGCTATTGCGACATGCTGATTTAAAATTAGCAGTGCAAAACGTAAGCAAAGATAAGCGACAACAAAAGCTGGCTATGCTTGATCACAAATTTACCATCAATGCGGCGATTTGTACTTCAAAGCATGAGTGACCGACATTTTCAGCATAATTTTTTTATAGAATATAAAAAAAGTAATTTTTAGATAACGCCAAAAGAATAACCAATGAGGCATAAAAAATAGTGTTTTTTATGCCTAAATTTACGAAAACCTTTTTAGATGCTCTGTAAGCCTTTATTTACAAGGCTCTCAGGGCAGTAAAATTTTCTCGAGTGTTTTGGCTGTGTGTAAGTATTATTTTTAAGCGCCTCAAAAAGGCTAGTTGTTGAGAAACATTATCATTTGGAGTAATGGCTTGCTTGTGATATATTTCAGCAGCTTAATTTTTTATAAATTTAGATTTTTTTAAACGGCAAGCATCGTGCCACCCAGTATCTTGACAAAGTGACTTGGCAAAGTGTCTTGACAACCATCTAATCGAAACAACGAAACATTCAATCAAAAACTTGAGAATGAACTAAAGAAGTGTACGAAAACCGTATAGAAAAATTGGTAGGCCTAGTGCTAGTTGCTGCTATACATGTCGCATTGCTTTATGCGGCGGTGAGCTATAAGCTGATTCCACCACCTCAAGAAACGTTAACCTTGATGGTGAACCTGATTAAGCCGCCACCGCCGCCTAAAGAAGAGCCGCCGCCTCCTGAGCCGCCAAAGCCGCCACCACCAAAAGAAGTAAAGTTAATTAAAAAGCAAAAGCCGATTGAGTTGCCTAAGCCCGCGCCAGTGCTGGTGGCCGAAGCGCCAGTAGTTGCGCCTACTGAACCAGTTGCGCCACCGCCGCCACCTGAACCAATTAAAGAAACGCCGCCACCTGAACCTGTGGTTGAGGCGCCACCACCAAAACCTGCCGCACCGGTGCAGTTAACGGGAGATATGCTACAGTGTTCAGTGAAAACTGAGCCAAAATTTCCACCAGCATCACAACGTATGGGCGAGCAGGGTTCAGTTAAGCTGCGTTTAGAGTTAGACGAAACAGGGCATATTACTTCAGCCAAAGTGATTGAAAGTTCTGGGCATACTCGGTTGGATAATGCCGGGTTGGCAACCGTAAAAAATTGGCGATGCCAGGCGGCAACGCGCGATGGCCAGCCAGTGCGCGCTGTGGCATTACAAACATTTGATTTTATTTTAGAGGGAAATTGAAATGGCACAAGAAGTTGGGCAGGAGATGGCAAACCAGTTAG
>JAKQTB010000189.1 GCA_029569495.1 Pseudomonadota bacterium
AAGCCATTACATACTTATAAAATCAGCTTTTTTATTTCACAAGTTTTGATCTCACAGTGCCATTATTCAACAGGCAAACGCATTTTCATCTGCAGAATAAAAGGGTGAAAATAAGTCTTTCTTGAATTGAGATGATTGAAAAATGCGATGCTTGAGCTTATTTTTAAACTTATTTTAAAAATAAATAACAATAAAAACAATTAGTTATAAAAAATATGAAAATATTTTTAATTTTTTACTAAAGTTTTTAAAAGTGTTGTCGTAAAGAGTTTTAAGTTGAAATTTATTTTGAATAGATAGCTTGTATGGCCGGTAATGATTACGGCAAAAATACAACAATATTTAGAAAGCGATTAAATTAATTCGATCAGTGAGCGCTTTAAACAACAGCATTTGCCACTAAGATGAGCAATGCAATACTTTATAAGTGATTGAAAAATATCATATTAATATAGCCTCTGTAGGTGTTTGTAAGACAAACACCTACAGAGGCCTGTCCGTTTCTCTCATAAAATAAACCGCCAAACGCTCATTGTTAAGCCCCCGCAATCGGTTCAAAGTACGCCTAACGCAACAGATGTACTTTTAAATGAACCGAAAACAAACGTCAGGGGAAATAAAATGAATGAAGCAGAAATGATGTCAGAAATTAGAGATGCAAATCTTAACTATTTAATGTTATCTCAACAAATGATTCGCACAGACAAAGCAACGGCAATTTTTCGTTTAGGCATTAGCAAAGATATTGCTGATCTATTAGAAGGCTTAAGCAATTTGCAACTACTTAAATTAAGTAGCAGTAACATGATGTTAGCTAGATTCCGTTTTGATGACAGCGCCATCTTAGGCATGCTCACCAACTACACCAAAGACAGCACACAAGCGCACTTACACAAAGCGGTGTTAATGTCTGGCCAATCAGCAGAAGTAATGGCGTAAGTTATCCAAGTGATTTTTTAAATCAAGATTAAACACATCAGGTAGGGGTAGTATCATGACTAAAAAAAGTATTGTGAATGAATCAGAGCAAATCCAGTTGGCCATTCAAATGATTAAGCTGGGCGCACGATTACAACTTTTAGAGTCGCAAACCACGCTATCTCGCGAACGTTTAATTAAGCTTTATAAAGAATTAAAAGGCGTTTCGCCACCCAAAGGTATGTTGCCGTTTTCAACCGATTGGTTTTTAACTTGGCAGCCAAATATTCACTCATCCATTTTTTATAACATCTACAAGTTTATGATTACGTATACCGAAACTTCCGGTATTCAAGCCATCATTCGTGCTTATAGTTTGTACCGCGAGCAGGTGATGACAGAAAGTTCAGACCCAGACGCTGAACCAGTATTGTCTCTTACCCGTGCCTGGACACTGGTACGTTTTGTTGAAAGCAAAATGCTAACCATGAAAGCCTGCAGTTGCTGTGGTGGTGAATTTGTCATCAATAAGTATGACCTCAACCAAAATTATGTGTGTAATTTATGCCACGTGCCTTCACGCGCGGGCAAAACTAAAAAGGCTAAAGAGCTTACTTATAAACTTGTTTCAATCGCAGCTTAGGTGGTACAGGGATGCCAAATCACGGGATGCCAAATCACGGGATGCCAAAAACACAAGGGCAGCCGCTTGTGTGGCCGTCCAATGATGTCGCGCAGCAGCCCCGCATCAAGCCTGCCACCTTAGCGTTACTGTTGCAACTGGCCTCGGTTGCCGGTGTATTTGGCATTATTTGGGTGAGTCATTTTGTTGCACAGCAATTTTTTCACGCAGTTCTGACCTTTTCAATGTGGAGTCTGTGTTTTTTACAGGCCACTTTAAGCGCTAGTCTTGCAGTTGTCTTTAAGCAGGCACCTTGGTGGCGTTGGATTCATTTTGCCTTTCCATTTGCGGTGTTTGTGATGTTGCAGTGGCAAATTCCCAATGAATTCTACCTTATCAGTTTTATTGTGACCGCCAGCCTGTTTTGGACAACTTTTCGCACGCAAGTGCCATTTTATCCATCGCGGCCAGCGGTTTGGTATGAGGTGGTCAAGCTTATTCCAACACAGCCATCTACCAAGCTTATTGATATTGGTAGCGGCTTGGGCGATATGTCAATGTATGTGGCAAAATCGCGCCCAAATTGCCAGGCGGAAGGCATTGAAATTGCGCCATTGCCTTGGTTGGTGAGTCAAGTGCGTGCGCGGCTCAAGCGTTCAACCGCACGTTTTCAACTTGGGAATTACAACGAACTTAATTTTGCAGATTACGACATCGTGTTTGCTTATTTGTCGCCAGCGGTCATGCAGGCATTGTGGCAAAAAGCGCACCTTGAAATGCGCCCAAATAGCCTGCTGATTAGTCTTGAATTTGAAATTAAAGACTGGCCGCCAAGTTTTATCATCACGCCTAAAGATGGTTCACCAAAACTGTATGTTTGGCGTATGCCTTAACTGAAAGTGCGGCATCGTCACGCTGTCATTTTTAGTCTGATTTTAAGCTTCAAAAACCTTCAAAAACCTTCAAATTTCCGCCTTAAATTCCACGAGAGATTTTTACTGCCCTGCAAGCCTTATAAATAAAGGCTCCCAGAGCATCGCTAAAGGTTTGTAACTAAAAGCCGTAAATACATGAGTAGTTTATTCCCTGAATTTAACCCCCAAAATAGGCCTTTATTCTACGAATTGAATTGCACAGTCACTTGTTATTCTATTAACACGTAATAAAAAATCAGCAAAGCTTCACACTATATTTTAAAGAAATTGGAGTCGGAATTATGTTTATCATCATCGGGTACATTGTGATATGCGGTGCGGTGTTTGGCGGCTACGCCATGGCAGGCGGCCACTTGGGGGGCTTATGGCAGCCGCTTGAGGTGGTGATGATTTTTGGCGGTGCGCTCGGGGCTTTTGTGGTGGGTAACGACAGCAAAGCCCTTAAAGCGACAGTCAAAGTACTCCCCAGCTTGTTTAAAGGCTCAAAATACAATAAAGCCTTGTATATGGATTTACTTGCGCTGTTGTTTGAAATTCTTACCAAAATTCGTAAAGACGGCATGATGTCGATTGAAAACGACATTGAAAACCCAGAAGCCAGCCCACTTTTCAGTAAATATCCCAAAATTACTGCTGATCACCATGTCACTGATTTTATTACCGATTATTTACGCCTCATGGTGTCTGGCAATATGGATGCCTTTCAAGTTGAAAACCTCATGGATAATGAAATAGAAACGCATCATATGGAAGGCCATGTGCCAGCGCATTGTATTGCCAAACTGGGCGATGGTTTGCCGGCATTCGGTATTGTGGCTGCGGTGATGGGCGTGGTGCACACCATGGAAAGTTTGCATTTACCACCCAATGAACTCGGCGTGCTGATTGGCCACGCGCTGGTGGGTACGTTCTTAGGTATTTTGCTGGCTTATGGTTTTGTGGGACCCCTTTCGGGCTTGGCTGAACAAAAGCTGGAAGAAGGCACCAAGATGTTCCAAACCGTCAAAGTTACGTTGCTGGCAAGCCTGAACGGCTATGCCCCTGCCATTGCCGTTGAGTTTGGCCGAAAAGTACTTTATTCAACCGAGCGCCCAGGTTTTGCCGAGCTTGAAGAACATGTCAAACAAGCTAAAAACAAATAATTACGGCTAAATATCAGGACTGAATGCGGAGCGACTCATGGCTGAAGAACTTAAAAAAACCATTATTGTAAAAAAGATTAAAAAAGGCGGCGGTGGCCACCATGGCGGTGCTTGGAAAATTGCCTATGCTGACTTTGTAACCGCGATGATGGCGTTCTTTTTATTGATGTGGTTATTAGGCTCAACCTCTAAAGCGCAAAAAGCCGGTATTTCAGATTATTTTAAAACGCCATTGATGGTCGCGATAAAAAATACCGGTGGCCCAGCGGTTGGTGCGAGTGATTCCATCATGAAAGATACCGGCGGAAAAGACATCACCAAAAAACAAGGACAAGTAAAACCCGACGATGGCTCTAAAGGAAAAGAAAAATCGGTCGATATTAAAGAAGCAGAAGAAGCAATGAAAAAAGCCGAAACTGCCAAGCTTGAAGAGCTTAAAGAGAAAATGGAAAAAGCCATTTCTGACAGCCCTGAACTAAGCAAGTTTAAAAATCAATTATTGATGGATTTAACTTCTGAAGGGCTACGAGTGCAGATTGTGGATGAGCAAAACCGCCCGATGTTTAACTCATCTAAGGCCGACATGCAGCCATACGCCAAAAAAATCTTGCAAGAGATTGGCAAGGTGTTAAACGGGGTGAACAACAAAGTCAGTTTATCTGGCCATACCGATGCCGTGCCGTATGCAGGCGGTGAAGCTGGCTACAGCAACTGGGAATTATCCAGTGACCGCGCCAACGCCTCGCGGCGCGAGATGATTTCGGGTGGCATGGATGAGAGCAAGATTGTACGTGTAGTGGGCTTAGGGTCAGCCTCTTTGTTTGATAAAGACAACCCGTTTAACCCCACCAATCGTCGTATTAGCATCATTGTGATGAATAAGCAGGCTGAAGAAGATGCGTTAAAAGATAGTGCTGAAGTAAACCTGCCATCTAACGCGCAAGCGCCAGAAATAGATGAAGCAGTCGCAAAAGAGTAACGACTAAACAACCAAGCACCTTTTGGAATATGAATGTATGGAAATGAAAACATTACCAATCACTGAATTAAGAAGCTTACTTGCTGCAGTCTCAGACCACGGCAAGCAACATCTGGTAGAAGTTGAAGCTGATTTATTGCAAACCACTTTTTTATTGAGTGAAGCGATTGAAAAACTAGGTGCCAGCTTTATGGCCGTGCACGAGGCTGTTACCGAGCAGCAGCAGGTCATTAATGCGCTGATGGAACAGCATAAGTTTGACCCAATTGAGACCAAAAAACTTGAGGATTTTAAACAAAAAATAGGCAATGAAGTTAATGCGGCGGTCACCGGTTTGCAGTTTCAAGATTTAACCAGCCAGTTAATTACGCGCACGATTAAACGGGTGAACGGATTAAAAGATTTATTGCATGAGCTGGAAACACACGGCAATGAAATTGACCCCAGCCATGAACATGCAGCTATTGCAAAATTTTTAGAAGAAATTAGCCATAGCTTACATGCGGGCAGCCATGCACTTTCAGGTGGATTAAGGCGCTCGGTAGATCAGCACGACATGGTAACCGGTGATATCGAGCTTTTTTAATAAACGATTTGTAGGTAAATGGCTAAACATTTTAGATTTTATGCCGATAAGTAATACGGATAGCGATAAATTTAACTTAATAAAATACATTAATTAAGTAACTTAACTAACTAATTAACATGACAAAGTGAGTATATTAAATGGCGAAAACAATTTTAGCAGTGGATGACTCAGGTTCACTTAGACAAATGGTGGCATTTAGTCTCAAAGCCGCTGGTTACGATGTGGTGCAAGCGGTGGACGGTCAGGATGGCTTAGATAAAGCCAAAGAAAAAACCGTAGACCTGGTACTAACAGATCAAAACATGCCGATCATGGACGGGCTAACACTGATTAAGAATTTGCGTGGCTTAGGCTCGTATCAAAAAGTGCCAATTTTAATGCTGACTACCGAATCAAGTGATGAGATGAAAGCAAAAGGCAAAGCAGCAGGTGCTAACGGTTGGTTAGTGAAGCCGTTTGACCCAAAACGCCTGATTGAGGTTGTACAGAAGGTGATTGGTTAAACATTACAGGGTATTAAGCACGGATCTAGACGTGCTAACTAGCATATATGGAGTACAACAATGTCAATTGATATGAGTCAGTTTTACGAGGTCTTCTTTGATGAGGCAGAAGAGCTGTTAGCTGAAGCTGAGCGTTTATTGCTAGGCATCGATATGGAAAACCCAGATGCAGAAGATTTAAATGCAATCTTTCGAGCAGCCCATTCTATTAAAGGTGGTGCGGCCACATTCGGCTTTATGGACATGACTGAAATCACGCATGTGCTTGAAAATCTGCTCGATAAAATCCGCAAAAATGAAATGGAATTGACGGCAGAGCATGTTGATGCATTCTTAGCTGCTAAAGATGTATTAAAAATGGAGTTAGATGGGCATCGTCTTGCTACCGCGGTGGATGAAGAGCAAGTGGCTGATGTAAAAATGATGCTGAAATCTCTTTCAGAGGCGGGCGGTTTAGCTATTGCGCCAGCGCCAAGCCAGCCTGCACCAGCAAGCGAACCAAAAACGGCTTCAGTAGACGTTGCCAATCCAGTGCCTGTAAAAATTGAATCGATTGTAAACGCTCCCGTAGCAACTGCA
>JAKQTB010000193.1 GCA_029569495.1 Pseudomonadota bacterium
AAAAAATTAGTAGTATTAAAGCGGCTGATATTGCTCGCCAACCGACAGGCATTAGTGAATTTGATCGTGTACTGGGCGGTGGTTTGGTGGAAGGCGGGGTGATTTTAATTGGCGGCGACCCTGGCATTGGTAAATCGACGCTTCTTCTGCAAGTGCTATGTCATTTGGGCAAAGTCAGCCCCGCCATTTATGTGAGTGGGGAAGAGTCGCCTCAGCAAATCGCAATGCGTGCCAAGCGGTTGGGGTTAGATGCCAGCGAAGTTGAGCTTTTGGCTGAAATTAACCTTGAAAAAATCCTTGCCACCTTGCAAACGCACAAACCAAATATTGCGGTGATTGATTCAATTCAAACAGTCTATTCTGAAGCGTTGCAATCCGCACCTGGTTCGGTAGCACAAGTGCGTGAGTGTTCTGCGCAATTGACACGCATTGCCAAGCAATTAGGGATTACTGTCATATTGGTTGGCCATGTCACCAAAGAGGGTTCATTAGCAGGCCCGCGCGTACTAGAGCATATTGTAGATACGGTGTTGTATTTTGAAGGTGACCAAAACTCAACTTTTAGGCTTATTCGTGCATTTAAAAATCGTTTTGGCGCAGTGAATGAACTGGGCGTATTTGCGATGACGGAACATGGCTTACGTGAGGTGTCAAATCCTTCAGCTTTGTTTTTGTCGCACCATGAAAACCAAGTTGCAGGTAGCTGCATTACCGTGACGATGGAAGGCACGCGCCCGCTGTTAATAGAAATTCAGGCCTTAGTAGATGAAAGCCACGCGCCCAATGCTAAACGCTTAGCCACAGGGCTTGAGCAAAACCGTTTAGCGATGTTGTTGGCGGTATTAAATCGCCATGCAGGCATACCTTGTTTTGACCAAGATGTGTTTATTAACGCAGTAGGTGGGGTGAAAATTAGTGAACCTGCAGTAGATTTAGCCGTGCTTCTATCTATTGTTTCTTCATTAAAAAACAAGCCATTAGAAAATAAACTTATTGTATTTGGTGAGGTTGGTTTGGCGGGAGAAGTGCGCCCCGTACAGGGTGGATTAGTGCGTTTAAAAGAAGCCGCAAAATTAGGCTTTACGAAAGCCATTGTGCCAAAAACCAATGTGCCAAAACAGCGTATTGAGGGGATTGAAGTGATTGGTGTGGAGCGTTTGGAGCAAGCGCTTCAGCAGTTAAGAAATGCGTGACTGCGTAAACTGCAAATTATTCTAACTAAAAAAGGGCGCATTCAATGCGCCCTTAAATTATTAAGTCAATGCGTTAATCAATAACGCCTGCCGCAGTGATATTCATGCCACCATCAACATAAGTAATTTCACCAGTAATACCTGAAGCTAAATCGCTACACAAAAACGCAGCAGCATTGCCTACTTCTTCAATCGTAACATTACGACGTAATGCGGCATGCCTTTCGTTGAAGTTAATCATTTTATCAAAACCAGCAATGCCAGAAGCGGCTAGCGTTTTGATTGGGCCAGCAGATACAGCATTGACGCGTATACCTTTAGGACCTAAACTTTGTGCCATATAGCGTACATTGGCTTCAAGGCTGGCCTTTGCAACACCCATCACGTTGTAATTTGGCATTGTGCGTTCCGCGCCTAAATAGCTCAGTGTCAGCAGGCTGCCGTTGCGGCCAAGCATCAGCGGCAATGCGGCTTTTGCCAGTGCGGCAAAGCTGTATGAACTGATGTCATGCGCGATGCGAAAGTTTTCACGGGTGACTTTTTCAAGATAGTCACCATCTAATGCATCTTTTGGCACAAAGGCGACAGAGTGCACGATGGAATCAATGCCATCCCAATGTTTTGCAATGTCTACAAAAAGCGTATCAATTAAGCTGTCTTCAGCAACATCGCAGTGAAATACAAGTTGAGAATCAAAATCCGCGGCCAGTTTACTTACGCGGTCTTTGTGTTTTTCTACTTGATATGTGAATGCGAGTTCAGCACCTTCACGTTTCATTGCTTCAGCAATGCCATAAGCGATGGATCGATCACTTAATAAACCAGCGATGAGTATTTTTTTACCTGCTAAGAATCCCATAAGATTGTCCCTATCAATATTTAATATTTATTTTTGTCTTAATCAATGCAATATTAAAATTTAGTTTTGATTGCTTCTGGGGTTGTACGCATCGCGTAAACCGTCACCCAACAGATTATACCCTAACACCGTAATCAAAATAGCAAGACCTGGGAAAAGAGACAGCCACCAAGCAAACTGAATATAGATTTTTCCATCAGTCAAAATATTGCCCCATGAAGCCTGTGGAGGTTGCACGCCAAGGCCTAAAAAGCTTAAGCCCGATTCTAATAAAACTGCGCTACCAATTCCTAATATGGAACTGACGATAATTGGCGTTAGACTGTTAGGCAATAGATGCGTGAAAATCAGCCGAAAATCTTTTGCGCCTAATGTTTGTGCTGCCAGAACAAACTCACGGTTACGTAAACTTAAAAATTCTGCGCGCACTAAGCGTGTGACGCCCATCCATGAAGTTAAACCAATCACAATCATAATATTCCATATGGAAGGTGTTAGAAAAGCAATGACCGCTAAAATTAGGAAAAAACTTGGAATGGAAAGCATTACATCAACTAAACGCATGATGACAGTATCCACCCAGCCTCGATAGAAACCAGCAATCGCGCCAAGAGTAATGCCAATCAATGTTGCAATGCCCACCGCAACAAAGCCAACAAGTAGTGATATGCGCGCACCGTATAGCATCCGCGAGAATACATCGCGACCAAGTCCATCGGTCCCCATTAAATGCTGGTTAGATGGGCCGAGTAGAATGGCTTTTACATCAATCGCATCCGGATTATAAGGGGCGATGAAGGGCGCGAAGAGGGCTAATAGCATAATGCTGGCAATAATGACAAAACCAGCAATCGCTAATGGGTTGGAAAATATTTTTTTCATTACATTACTCCGCGTCTCACTCTTGGGTCTGCCCACGCGTAAGCAACGTCAGCTAACAAGTTGCCGATGAGTGTAAGTAAAGCACCTATGGTCAGAATGCCCATAATTACTGGAAAATCGCGCATTAACACAGCATCGTAAAAGAGTTTGCCCATACCGTTAATGGCAAAAATGCTTTCAGCGATGACAGAGCCGCCAATTAAGCCGGGAATACTTAAGCCTAGTAATGTGATGAGGGGTAAAAGCGCATTGCGTAGCGCATGACCATAAACGACGCGATTTTCGCTTAACCCTTTTGAGCGGGCAGTGGTAATGTAGTCTTGATGCAGGACTTCAAGCATGCCGTTTCGTGTAAATAGTGATATGCCTGCTAAACCAGTAATTGCCGAGATAAATACGGGAAGGATGAGATGTTTAATGAAGTCGATGGTTTGTGCAAACCAGGAAAGATGCTCACTCCCCATACTTTGTAGTCCAGAAATGGGTAGCCAATGATGTTGCACGCCCGTCCAATACATCAGCATTAGGGCGAGCCAAAAACCGGGGATAGCAAAGCCAATAAACACAAATATAGTAATGGCGCGGTCAGCAAGTTGATTTTGCTTTAGCGCTGAAATTACACCCAGTGGCAAAGCAATCATAATGATCAGCGCTAGGCTTAACACATTGATGAGTAGCGTGATGGGTAGCGCTTCTTGAATCATGCCTAATGTGATATTTCCGTCTTTATCTTTAGTTTGCCAAAAGACTGGGCGCTGGTGCGATGCAAATGAATTGCCAAAATCGAGCGTTGCCATCCGTTTTAGCCACAAACCATACTGCACGATAACAGGCTTGTCTAAGTTATACATGGTGCGTAGTTTTTGTCGTGATTCCTCACTGGCCTTGGGGTTGAAGTTTGCTTCGGTCGTGGTGATGTCACCTGGGGCTAATTGCATAATCAGAAAGGAGATTAAACTAATACCAATGAGCATCGGTATCATCCATAAGAATCGCTTAATGATATATTTCAGCATGAGAGTTTTCCTAATATTCGCTTAATTCGTTGCGCGCATATTGGCTTGGAATATACCACTCGTGGGTATTGTGCCCAATACCGGCTGGTGGTGCAGGATTGCTGATGCCCTGCACGCGCTTGTGGATTGCATTTAAGCCATATCCTGCGGACAAATAGACGATGGGGCTGTCTTCCAGTAATATTTTTGAAAACTCGTGGTAAATTTTCATACGTTTGTCCGGGTCAAGTTCAAGCCTGCCAGCTTCTAAAAGTGCATCCACTTTTGGGTTGTTGTAACCAACAAAATTAAATTGCTTTGGCCCTTGCTGGCTTGAGTGCCAAATGTTGTATTGGTCTGGGTCTAGCCCTAAGCTCCAGCCAAGGACGACTGCATCAAATTCTCGCGGTTCAATAAACCGACCTAAGAAGCTGGCCCATTCTAAAATTCTAATTTTCACATCAATGCCAACATCTTTTAGCCGCCGCTGCATTAATACCGCGGTCATCTCACGTTCTTTATTCTGGTTAGTGAGAATTTCAAAGCTAAATGGTTTGCCATCTTTTTCCAGAATACCGTCACCATTGGTATCAGTAAAGCCAGCTTCTTTTAATAATGCTTTGGCTTTATCAGGATTGTAAAGGTAGGGAGAGAGCGCTGGGTTGCTCCAGCGCGTGCCAGGTTTGTAGGGGGATGCAACAGGTTCGCCTAGCCCTAACAAAACACCCTCGATAATTTCTTGCTTATTGATCGCGTAATTAATCGCTTGGCGAACGCGAACATCATTAAATGGCTGCCGTTTAAGGTTGAAGCCTAAGTAAACGTAACTATTACCTAGCTCCTTATACAAGGCAATATTTTTATTCAACTCAGGTCTAGCTGGCAAAACTCTTGAGTATTGAATGGAATCAAGCCCCATGATGTCAATATTATCAGCACTTAACTCTAAAAATTGCGCAGCTTTATCCGGAATGATGCGCGAGGTTAGCTTCTCTATATAAGCTTGACCTTGTGTTGAATTGGGATTGCGCACCAGCGTTAAATATTGCCCATTTTTCCACTTTTCGAGTTTGTAATAGTGGCTACCTACAGGGTTACGTGCAAACGCGGTGGTGTTGATATCTTGGTCTTTAAGTAGGTGTTTAGGCAAAATGTGCAAGCTGGCCCATGTTTCTAAGGCCGGTGCATAAGGTGCCGCATAGGTGATTTTAAAGGTATTTGCATCGGGCGTTTCAGCTTTAATGACAAGTTTGTAGTCAGCACCATACGGTGTACGCGTATTGTCATCCGTTACTTTTTGCCAAGTAAACAGCACATCCTCACTGGTGAGAGGTTGATTGTCTGCCCATTTTAAATTGGGTTTAAGATGAAAGGTGATGGTTTTTTTATCTTTAGAAATATCCCAATATTCTGCCAACTCACCCGCTAAATCGAGATTTTTATCATACTTAAGTAAGCTATTGAAAATATTTCCCGCAATGGCTGAAGCAGCAGATTCACCAGCTGTCATGGCAATTAACCCGCTAGGTTCACCTGTCATCGCGTTGATGAGCGTGCCGCCTTCAGTAGCAGGATGCTGCTTGCTGTAATCTATTTGAGCTCGCTGATGATTGGCATTGTCACAGCCATTCAACAAAAATAAGCTCAACAACAAAAGTAGGATAATTTCGACTGGACGTATGTCATATTGCGTTCGGCTGAGTTTTAAAAACATATTCATCATTTATTTTTTGGTTGTTTTTTGGTTCGTTCGGTCTGTTGCTGTTTTTTAGCCTTCGTTTGCGATTTCTTGTGTGATGATTCTTGTTTTACTTTGTTTTTGTTTGAAGCTGCGTTTGATTTCACTTGATGATGTTTGTTAGCAGCCTTTTTTTTGTGTGTTACTTTGCCTTCGCTCGATTGTTTTGGCGTTTCGACTACCTCGGTTTTAATTTTTAAAGTTTGCCCTACTTTAACTTGGGTGCTTTTAAGGGTATTGATGGCTAAAATTTGTTTTACGCTCACATCATAACGCCTAGCGATAGACTGTAGGGTTTCACCTTTTTTAATTTTGTGTGTGACGTCTCTTTCTATGGTGGGTTCAATTTTATTGGTATTATTTTTTCGCGCTTCATTGTCGGCTGCATTTTGTGAGTCTTTAGTGCTTGATAAAGCGAGTTTTTCGGTATGTGCGAGGTCAATATTGGCTGCGTTTTGGGCTTTCAATACTTCATCTTCATTTGTAACCCCTTGTATAGGGTCTGTGGATGCATCGAAAATTTTGCTTTGGTTGGTATCGGCAGATTTTTCTTTGGGTACCAAAATGGTAGAAGCCGTTGTGAATTTTTCAGTTTTCGGCAGATTGTTCGCATTGCGCAATTGCTCCACTTGAATGCCGAACTTTGAGGCAACTTTATCCATGCGTTCGCCGCGTTTTGCTTGATAGGTTTTCCAAGTGACAAGCGGTTTGTTGTAGGCAGCTAAGTTCTCTCTGAAGATTTGGGCAGAAGCAATTGGTAGCAATAACTCATGTCTTTCATTAGCGCTTGCAATGACAGGGCGGTTGTAACTGGGGTTAAGGGCTAAAAATTCAGCGTCACTGATTTCAGCTAACTTTGCGGCTAAACGTGCATCGATTTGCGGCGGGGCAGTGATTTTGGTGAAATAAGCAGTGTTGGCAATGGTTTGAATTTTAAGGCCGTATTTGCCTGGATTCGTCATTAAATTTTTAATGGCTTGTAGCTTGGGAACATAATTTCTGGTTTCTGCCGGTAAGTTCAGGCTTTCATAATTGGTGGCAAGCCCTTGCTTACGATTTTGTTCAATTGCACGGCCTACCGTGCCTTCCCCAGCATTATAAGCAGCAAGCGCTAGATCCCAACTGCCAAACATGCCATATAGCTTTTGCAGGTAATTTAGGGCTGCATCGGTGGCAACGGTGATGTTACGGCGGTTATCAACCCACCAGTTTTGTTTTAAACCGAATACCTTGCCAGTAGAGGGGATGAACTGCCAGATACCTGATGCATGACTTTTTGAGTAAGCTTGCGGGTTAAAGGCGCTTTCTACCATTGGTAATAAGGCAATTTCTGTTGGCATGCCGCGCTTTTCCACTTCTTCTACAATGTGAAATAAATAGCGCTGACTGCGCTCCACCATACGCCTCACGTACTCTGGATTTGCGCTGTACTGTTTTTCATGTTGCACAACTAGGCTGGAAGATAAATCTTGCATGCCATAGCCAGCTTTGATGCGTTCCCATAAGTCATCGCTTTCGATGGTGATGATATTGGAATATGGATCAGCATCTTCAGCTGTAGTCTCAGTGTTAACCGTGAGGTCGGCGTCTTCAGGAAAAATTAGCTCATCAGAAGTATTTTCTGGACTTACTTCACTTGGCGAATCATGCGCTTCTATATAAACTGGCGTTTGAGCAGCGTTAATATCTGCTTGATTTTCTTGAGTTTTTTCAGGTGGATTGCTGGGGCTGATTACTTGGTCGAGTACATTCGTTTCTGCTTGCGTAAGCCCACACATTAACGACATACACAACAGCACCGCAAGCCAATTGATGCTTGATGTGCTTTTGGTCATGGGATGCTGAAAAGATGTGTTTTTAATCAAGAATATCCTTGCGAAAACTAAAGCGATGAAAATACTGTGTGCCGATGATAAAAGTGGATAGAGTAGTAATCGTTACCCACTGTCAAACGGAACAGCATGGTAACGAAACTTATACACCTAAGTCAAGCGCGTTATAATATAAATTACTTTAATTATGATTTCTAACTATCTGATTAGTAACCATCTTTTAATTTTCTTATTAATGTAAAGACACGCTCAGGTGTTTCATTTAAAGCCTGTATACTTGCAATAATTTCTTGACTGGTGCAGCGTAGGAATGGGTTGGTTGCCAACTCCAATGCAATGTTGGAGGGCAATGTCGGCACTTGATTTTTTCTTAACTGCTGTGTTGCTAGGTGGCGTGTTTGTAATGCCTGATTATTGGGTTCTAAAGTGAGCGCAAATTGAATGTTATTGAGTGTATATTCATGGGTGCAGTAGATTTTGGTCGTTGGTGGAAGGGTGGCGAGCTTTTGTAGTGAAAGATACGCTTCAATATAATGATTATCAAAAACACGGCCGCATCCAGCGCCAAATAGCACATCACCACAAAACAATATTGGTGAATCATTTGCAGGTTCTGCAACATAAGCAACATGGCCGATGGTATGCCCGGGAACATCTAAGACAGTGAATTGAAGATTCAACGCATCGATAACCACAACATCACTTTGGCAAACTTGGATGTGTTTGAATGAATAGCGCTCTAATGCGGGTGCGTATATCACACAATCTGGAAATTGAATGAGTAATGCTTTGACACCACCGATATGGTCGTGATGGTGATGTGTAATTAAAATGCTATTTAAGGTTAATCCGAGGCGTGTCAAAGTTTCAATCACGGGGTTTGCATCACCAGGGTCAACAACAATCGCATCTTTGCCATTGTGGATTAGCCAGATATAATTATTCTCAAACGCTGGAATAGGTATAATTTCAATATTATGTTGCATAGTCGCTATCATTTGTTTTACACCTGTAAATGTCAATAGAGACACGGCCTGATTCTGATTGGTTTAATGGCACCGCTGGGCGCTATTTACTCATCCAAGAACAAGCTTGGTATGACAATGAAGTATTTGATTTGTTTGGCTTTAATGCCTTGCAAATGGGCTGCTTGCACATGGACTTATTGCGCAATTCGCGCATTCCTAACCGTTATCTATCCGCTGATTCAGTTACTGCAACACAGCCACATCATATCAGTTGTTGCGATGACTTTTTGCCTTTTGCTGATGCCAGCCTTGATTTACTCGTCTTGCCGCATCGCTTGGAATTCAGTGAACGCCCCCACCAAACCTTGCGCGAAGCGGCAA
>JAKQTB010000205.1 GCA_029569495.1 Pseudomonadota bacterium
CCGTTCGTGGTGAGCCTGTCGAACCACAAAAATTACCCTTCGATAAGCTCAGATCGCAAGGGGCTTCCCCAATTTACTAAGCCACTAAAGTGGCAAGTAAAGTGTGAAGGGCGAGCGGCTTTCTTGAAAACATATTCTGTCTATATTTTACACCATATCAAAACACATGCCCTGCAAGCCTTATTCTATAAGGCTTGCAGGGCAGTGAATTTTTCTCGGCGCTAACAAGCATCTATTTTAGTGCATTTTAATACTTGGTTTGCACGCGGTAAGTCAGCGTTGTTTTGCCTTCGGCTGGTACGTCAATTTTCCATATCGCTAAGTGACTATTGGCTTTTTGATGTGGGTGATTTTCGTTGATAATTTTCCAATCGCCACCAATCGGCTCTTGCACAAGCACGGTCATTTTCTCTTTTTTAGCATTTTTTAAGGTAAACTCAAATGCGCTTTCATACGCGCTGCGGCCTTTTTGCGGGTTGGGCAACACTTTAAATTCGGTTTGTTTTTTATCGGCAGTTACGTCAAAAGATTCTCCCAATTTAATGCGCACCGTTTCATTCTTAGGCGTGTGGTCAATGTTGTCTTCACCCACAAATTGCGCGTTGCCTGCTTTATCTTTTTTATACACGCGCAATACGCCTTTGGGTAACGGCATGCCTAATTTGCTGGCTTCTTTGTTTTCAAATTCCACAAAGGTGCTGACTTTTAATTTGGTACCAATTTCGCCATATTGCGCGGTGTAGTAATATTCTGCGCCTTTAAGCACCAACTCTTTGCGTGCAGGGATATTGCTGGCCGAAAGTAGCGCCACTTGCTTGGTTTGGCTTTCGGCAATCGTAGTGGGGCGGTCTAGCGTGTAAAGGTGATATTCCAGTAATGATTCTTCGGCCATGGGTGCAGAGGCTGCCGCTTCCATCATCATGTCAGCATTTTTGCGCATCATGGCAGCGCGCGGGTATTCTGGTTGCACGCGGTTCACATCACCCGCCACCAACTGCAATTTGGCATTTTTGTAAGTTGCGCCGCTAGTATTAGTGAGCGTTACCCAGCCTGATAAGTCTATACTATCTTCTTTAGGGCTGAGTTCGGCCACGTAGTCCGCTTTCCAGCCTAATCCACCTGTTAAATAGCTGAGCTCCATCGTTTGGTCTGTGGCGCCGCTATTGTTGATTTGAGTCACTAATGTCGGGCGGTCACGTAAATTTGCAGGCACATCATCATACACAATTCTGCCAGAAATACCTGTTTCAATGCGGTTGCCGATTTTAAGCACTACGCCGTTATTCGCTGATAGTACAGTGGCCTTTTCACTGGTTTCAGCGCCTGTAGTTGGATGCGTTTTGACGATGCTAACGGTTTTTCCTACATATTTTTCGAGTAATTTTTCTGGTGTTAATAAATCAAAATCGAAATTCTGCTCTAGTAAAGTGAGGCTACCTGGCGCATTAATGCTGCGTAGCAATGCGGTTTCAGGGCGAATCTGCGCGCTCACATCGCGTAGCGCCAGCGCATTTAAACCTTTTTTTAGGTTCACTTTGCGCGTGTCTTTTACAAGTGCCAAATCCTGGTTGTAAATAGTCACGGCAACCGTTTTTTGGTCATCTTGAGTAATGCGCGTTTCGTCCAAGCTGCTTGGGGTATTGTCTGAGTTCTTTTGGTTTTTTTCCATG
Source organism: Pseudomonadota bacterium (assembly GCA_029569495.1). GTDB lineage: Bacteria > Pseudomonadota > Gammaproteobacteria > Burkholderiales > Methylophilaceae > Methylotenera. The sequence goes on from JAKQTB010000205.1 coordinate 1,671, forward strand.
GCTACAACGCCTGTCATGAGTGTTGAAAGTGTCGCAATTACAATGAGTTTATATTTCAGTGGCATGATGTTCTTCCTAAAAAGTTAACGGTTACCTAGCGCTTCAAACATTGAACTTGTCATGCAATACATGAACGCTACACCAGCTTAAACGTTTCAAGTATTGTGATGGGGTTAAATATTTTCAAAAATATTTTAGATAACCTGTACATCTTCAACTTGCAGCATATTGATTAACTTAATTAAAGGTAAGCCTATTAACGCATTGGGGTCTTCACCAAGCATGCGCTCAATAAGCGCGATGCCTAATCCTTCAGATTTTGCGCTGCCCGCACAGTGATAAGGTTGCTCCTTATTCAGATAGTTTTCAATTTGCTCATCGCTTAACTGCCTAAAACGAACGAGATAAGGCACAACCTCAGCCTGCATATTGCCCGTAGCAGCATTGTATAAGCAGAGCGCGCTATGAAATGTCACCTCTCGCCCACGCATGCGTTGCAATTGCTTTATCGCGTTGCTGTGATTGCCGGGTTTTCCTATTTGCTCCCCATCTAATGTGGCGACTTGATCGCAGCCAATGATCAACGCATGCGGGTATTCCTGACCAATTTTTTTGGCTTTTTCCTTTGCAAGTCTTAACGCGGTTTCATGCGGCTTTTCACCTTCGAGAGATGTTTCATCTACATGGGGTGAAATGCTGCTAAATGGAATTTGCAGCTTTTGTAAAAGCGCACGACGAAACTCTGAAGAGGATGCCAAGATTAGCGTTTGCTTCGACTTTAGCTTGGCGGATGATTTTACGCTTTGTTTCATTGTCACTAGACCCAAAAAATAAAGCCGACAGGTGGATGCTGCCGGCTTAAAAATTACATCTGAAGTAAATTACTCAGGTTGAATTTCAAGAAGTGCCTCATCGGGCGTCACTGTGTCGCCTTTTACCACGTGCACAGCGACTACAATTCCTGTCGTTGACGCCTGAATTTCGTTTTCCATTTTCATTGCTTCAATCACTAGCACGCCATCGCCTGCAGTCACTTTGTCACCCACTTTGGCTTTTACAGCCACAATTGTGCCTGGCATTGATGTGGTTACATGCCCTGCGTGCGATGGGCGAGGGCGGCCATTGCTGGCTTTGCTCGTGGCCGCTTTCTTTTTATTGTTGCCACTGGTTTTACCACTTGTGACTTCAATTTCACTCAATGTTTCAACAATGACTTCTTCTGCAATGCCATCAATAGAAACATAGAATGGACGTTTTTCTTCCCCTGGATGGCCGCTGCCAGTGAGGTTGATATGGAAGGTTTCGCCATGCAGTGTCACTTTAAACTCGCTCGGGGCAAAACGTGACGCCGAAGCATTGACAGTTTCTTTGTCTAACAATGCCTCAGGTTGCAATGAGCCAGCGTTACGCTCTTGTAAATAAGTTTTACCAATATCTGGAAACATGGCATAAGTCAGCACATCTTCTTCAGTTTTTGCAAAACGATCTGCCTCACTGGTCAGTTTTGCCATTTCAGGTGTCAGTAAATCTGCAGGACGGCAAGTGATGGCCTCAGCATTTCCAACGGCATTCTGTTTGACAGTTTGATTGACTGCGGCTGGTGATTTTCCGTAATGGCCGAGCAAATAGTTTTTAACTTCATTGGTGACAGATTTGTATCGTCCACCTGTCATTACGTTCAGCACTGCTTGTGTGCCCACAATTTGCGAAGTTGGCGTGACGAGTGGCGGAAAGCCTAAGTCTTCACGAACACGCGGAATCTCAGCAAGCACCTCATCCATGCGGTTCAGTGCGCCTTGTTCTTTT
>JAKQTB010000123.1 GCA_029569495.1 Pseudomonadota bacterium
GCTCCAGACTCTTCACCAATGGCTGACATTTGTAGGACCATATTCGGGAAAACCTCTGCATTTTGCATGGCCACCGTTAAACTGGTCCCCGTGCTAATTTCACTTTGTATTTTTTTTGTAGCATCATAATATACGCGGTTACCACAAGCGCCAGCCACAGAATCTAAAGCCTCTACTAAAGGTACTCCTGCAGAGAACATGGTGGATAATGTGCGAGACCATCTGGCAATGGTGGCTTTGCGTACAAGTGGACCAAAGATTGGAATTTTAAGCATTAACCGATCCATTGTAGCCTGCATGCTGATAGAGCGCTTCCAAGTGTAGAAGAAAAACCAAAGGCCAAACCCAATCGAGCCAAATATTGCCCACCACCACTCAACAAAGAAGTCCGAAATAGCCATTACAACGAGCGTTGGACCAGGTAAATCAGCGCCAAAGCCCTCAAACAATTGTTTGAAAGCCGGGATGACGAATATCATAATGATGGCAACAATCACAAACGCCACTACGATAATTGAAATTGGGTAAAACAAAGCAGATTTAATTTTTGATTTAATTGCCTGAATTTTTTCTTTGTAGCTTGCAAGGCGGTCAAGTAGGGTGTCTAAAATACCCGCTTGCTCACCAGCACCCACTAAGTTGCAATAAAGAGCATCGAAGTAAAGAGGATATTTACGGAAAGCGGCGCTTAGGCTACTACCAGTTTCAATGTCTGATTTTAGGTCAAGTAATAATTTACCTACCGCAGGGTTGGCATGACCTTTACCCACAATATCAAAAGTTTGCAGTAAAGGTACGCCAGATTTCATCATGGTGGCAAGTTGGCGGGTAAATAGTGTCACATCTTTATCTGAAACACTGCCTTTGCTTTTGAAACTGCTTTGTTTTTTGATTTTAGTGACGGTAATGCCTTGGCGACGAAGTGTTGCGCTGACAAACGAGTCACCGGAGGCTTTCATTTCGCCTTTGACAGCTTTGCCTTTTTTGTCTTTACCTTCCCAACTGTAAATAACTTCCTTCGTGGCTTTAATGCTTGCTGCCATAGTAATCCCCTGTATGTGTTTTTGTGCCTAGCATTTAAATGCAGTTGGCTGATCAAACAAATGTCTATTCATTGGTGCAACCTTCCACCTCTTCGATAGAGGTGAGGCCTTGCATCACTTTAAGTATGCCTGAGCGGCGTAAATCGTTGACACCTTCGCGTTCAGCCTGATCTTTAATATCATGCGCGTTACCGTTGCTCATGATGATACGGCTAATCTCGTCTGTAATCGGCATCACCTGATAGATACCAACACGGCCTTTATAGCCGTCATTACACATGTCGCAGCCGCCTTCCTTAGCACCGTAGAGTTGCCATGACTCATTAAAGTCTTCTTCTCTAAAGCCTACGCCAAGTAATGCTTCCTTAGGCACGTCAATCGGCACTTTACAGCTTTTACATAAGCGCCTTGCCAACCGCTGGGCAGTAATGAGAGATACTGCAGAAGCAATATTAAAGGGCGCAACCCCCATGTTGAGTAGCCGAGTAAGCGTGGAGGGGGCATCATTGGTATGCAGGGTAGAAAGTACCATGTGACCAGTTGATGCCGCCTTAATAGCCATGTCTGCAGTTTCTAAATCACGAATCTCACCAATCATGATGATGTCGGGATCTTGTCGTAAGAATGATTTTAGCGCTGCGGCAAAGGTGAGCCCTTGCTTATCATTCACGTTGACTTGATTGATGCCTGGTAGTGGAATTTCACAGGGGTCTTCTGCCGTGGAAATATTCACACCGGGATTATTTAAGATATTAAGACACGTGTAGAGCGACACGGTTTTACCCGAACCAGTTGGACCAGTGACAAGCACCAAGCCATATGGGCGGCTGACCGCATTGAGTAGGCGTTCTTTTTGAATAGGCTCATAGCCTAGCGCTTCAATACCAAGTGTTGCGCTACTTGGGTCTAAAATACGCATCACGATTTTTTCGCCATGAATCAACGGCAAGGTGCTTACCCGAAAATCAATGGTGCGAGTTTTTGACAGCACCAGTTTCATACGCCCATCTTGCGGAATGCGTTTTTCAGAAATATCTAGGCTAGAGATAATCTTGATACGTGAGGCCAATTTTTCTTTAATGGCCAGAGGCGGCTGCGTGATTTCCCGCAACATCCCGTCTACGCGATACCGAATACGGTAGAATTTTTCATAAGGTTCAAAATGTAAGTCCGAGGCGCCCATGTTAATGGCGTCAATCAGTATTTTATTAAGAAATTTAACAACAGGCGCATCGTCCACTTCTTGGGCTTGCGCTTCTTCCTCAACGGTTTGTCCAATATCCTCGCCCAAATCAAATTCGTCATCTGTATGCAATGACTTCATGCTGGCGTCGCTGGCTTCGATGACTTTATCGATTAATCGCCCGAGTTTATCGTCCTCAACAATAACGGGAGATAAAGCCATGCCCATCTGAAACTGCACACTATCGAGTGCATGCAGATTTGTGGGGTCAGAGATGGCGACAAAAAGTACGTTATTACGTGCCTGAATAGCCAATACACGATGTGATAACATCAACTGTGCATCAATTTTTTTGCTGGGCAGGTAATCGATGTTATACGCATCTAAATTAAAGTACGGAAAGCCAAACGCTTTGGCGGAAGAAGCGGCAACGGCTGCGGCACTTAATTTTTTGCTGGCAATCAGATGCGTCAGAAATGGCGTGTTCGCGGCATTTGCTTTGGTTTGAATAGCCGTAGCCTCTTCTTCAGTGAGCAATTTCTCCTGAATCAAGGTGCGGGCGATGCCGCTTAACTTCACTGTTGGTGCTACGGTAGACATAGAAAAATCATTAATTGCGTGTGAACGCTACTTTCAAAAAAAACTTTATCAGGCTAATAATGCCCTCTAGTGTTTTTTTTGTAAAGACTTTATGGCTTTAAAATTGTAAAAAATTGGTATAAATCATACAGTAAGCGCGTAAAGCTTATGTTTTTGTTAAAAAGCGCACGTGATATCGTGCGTCGTATTTTTGAGTTTTGTATATTTGGCGCTTAAATTTTGCAAAAAAGCGTGAAATTGCCAAATTTATTAGAAGAATACTTGAGAGGTGCTCTGTAAGCCTTTATTTAAAAGGCTTACAGAGGCATAAATTTTTCTCGTGAGATGAAACGTCTTAATTTTTACTACATATTAGCGATGATTTCTTCGCCAAACTGTGCCGTGCCTACTTGCGTTGCATTTTCCATTTCACTTGAAAAGTCGCCCGTGACACGTTTGGCAATAATGGCTTTCGCTACACCTTGAATGACTAGTTCAGCCGCTTCTATCCAGCCTAAGTGACGCAACATCATTTCAGCTGAAAGGATAATCGAGCTTGGGTTGGCTAAATCTTTGCCGGCGATTTTGGGTGCTGTGCCATGTGTAGCCTCAAACATGGCAACGGTATCGCTTAAGTTGGCGCCCGGCGCAATGCCAATGCCGCCCACCTGCGCGGCAAGCGCATCACTCATGTAGTCGCCATTTAAGTTAAGCGTTGCAACCACGTCATAGTCTTGCGGATGTAACAGAATTTCTTGTAAAAATGCATCGGCAATGCAGTCTTTGATGAGGATGCCGTTGGGCAATTTACACCATGGGCCGCCATCAATTTCTACTGCGCCAAATTCTTTTTTGGCGATTTCATAGCCCCAATCTCTAAAGCCGCCTTCGGTGAATTTCATGATGTTGCCTTTATGGGCAATGGTCACTGATTTTCTTTTGTTATCAATGGCATATTGAATGGCTTTACGTACTAAACGCTGACTGCCTTCTTTTGAAACTGGCTTAATGCCAATGGCCGATGATTCAGGAAAGCGAATTTTTTTACGCATGCCCATGTCGCTTAAAAATTGGATAACTTTTTCAACTTCGTCTGTGCCTGCTGCCCACTCGATGCCCGCGTAGATGTCTTCAGTATTTTCACGGAAAATCACCATGTCAGTTTTTTCAGGATGTTTGACTGGGCTTGGAACGCCAGAAAAATACTGTACTGGGCGTAAACAGACGTATAAATCAAGCTCTTGGCGCAAGGCCACGTTTAAAGAGCGGATGCCACCGCCCACGGGCGTGGTGAGCGGGCCTTTGATTGAAACCACATAATCGCGTACCGCTTTCATGGTTTCTTGCGGTAACCAGTCATTTTCGCCATACACTTTGGTGGCTTTTTCACCCGCATATACTTCCATCCAGGCGATTTTGCGCGTGCCGCCGTACGCTTTATGCACGGCCGCATCCACAACTTTCATCATTGGCAGCGTAATGTCTGCACCGATGCCATCGCCCTCAATAAATGGGATAATGGGATTGTTTGGCACGTTCAGCGAATTATCTTTATTTACCGTGATTTTACTGCCAGTTGTAGGGACAACAATTTTAGAAGCCATGATTTTTCCTTATTTTTTTAACGCTAATGTTCACGATTGAATGCGCGTCATGATAATTTTATTCAACAAACCTTTTAACGTCGTATGCCAGTTTAGTGCGCATGAGAAGCACGCCACGTTAAAAGACTTTATTCCAATCCCGAATGTGTACGCTGCCGGGCGACTTGATACCGATAGCGAGGGTTTGCTTATTTTAACCGATGATGGCGCGTTGCAACACCGTTTAAGTGACCCAAAATACAAAGAATTTAAAACTTATTGGGTGCAGGTCGAAGGTGCGCCGACTGAAAATGATTTGGCGCCCTTAAAAGCTGGGGTGGATTTGGGTGATTTTGTGACAAAACCGGCACAGGTAAAGTTGATTGAGGCGCCGCAAAACTTATGGGCGCGGCATCCGCCCATTCGTGAGCGTAAAGCGATTCCAACCACTTGGCTTGAAATCAAAATTTCTGAAGGCAAAAATCGGCAAGTACGGCGCATGACAGCAAAAGTGGGCTTTCCAACATTGCGTTTGATTCGCTATGCCGTTGGGGCTTACACCGTAGAGGGGCTTGCGGTGGGTGAATGGAAAACTGCCTAAAACAGCATGCTAAATCAAGCCAATTAAAGCGTAAAATCCTACGAGAAAAAAATAATGCCCTGCAAGCCTTTATTTATAAGGCTCGCAGAGCATCGAAAAAGGTTGTGGCTAATTTAGCAATAAAAATATAGGCGATGCACCTGCAAAATGTCTGCGTATTGTGCACAATTTTGCGCTGTTAAAAGGTGTAGAAAATTGTGCATGTTGCAACAACATCAACCAGGCTGTCTATTGGCGCGCATGTGCTAAAATTGCAGTCTATTTCAATGCTCGAGAATCGATATGTCTGGTAACACGATAGGCAAACTATTTACGTTTACATCTTTTGGTGAGTCGCACGGTGCGGCTATCGGCGGCGTGGTGGACGGTTGTCCACCAGGCTTGAGTTTATGTGCAGAAGATTTGCAGCTGGATTTAGACCGACGTAAACCTGGCACGTCACGCCACGTCACACAGCGCCAAGAGGCTGATTTGGTGGAGATTTTATCCGGCGTGTTTGAAGGCAAAACCACAGGCGCGCCCATTGGCTTATTAATACGCAATACTGACCAGCGTAGTCAGGATTATTCAAAAATCATGGATACCTTTCGGCCTGGCCATGCAGATTACACCTACACGCAAAAATATGGTGTGCGTGATTATCGGGGCGGCGGCCGCTCCAGTGCGCGCGAAACCGCCGTGCGTGTGGCCGCGGGTGCGATTGCCAAAAAGTGGCTCAAAGAGCGCTTTGGTGTGACGGTGCGCGGATATATGAGCCAATTAGGTGAAATTGACATTCCATTTGAAACATGGGATTGCGTGAATGAAAATCCGTTTTTTTCACCCAATACTAAAGTATTGCCGCAGTTAGAAGCCTACTTAGATACCATTCGTGCTGAGCGTGATTCTGTGGGTGCAAAAATCACTGTGGTGGCCGAAGGTGTGCCGGTCGGCTGGGGTGAACCAATTTTTGATCGGCTGGATGCTGAAATCGCATATGCAATGATGAGCATTAATGCCGTCAAAGGCGTGGAAATTGGCGCAGGCTTTGCGGCGATTCATCAGCGCGGCAGTGAGCATTCTGATGAAATGACGCCACAGGGTTTTGTGACTAACCATGCGGGTGGCATTTTGGGTGGCATTTCTACGGGGCAGGAAATTCGTGTGAATGTTGCCTTAAAACCAACTTCAAGCATTCCCCAAGAACGCCGCTCAATAGATAAAAATGGCAACGCCGTGACCATGCAAACAACAGGCCGACATGACCCGTGCGTGGGCGTGCGCGCAACGCCGATAGCTGAAGCCATGCTCGCCTTGGTGCTGATGGACCATGCTCTTCGCCACCGTGCGCAAAATGCGGATGTGACCAGTTCAACGCCTATACTTAAGTAAGTTAATCGTGCTTGATGTACATCATAGCAAAGCATTTGCCGTGGGCTGATAATGAACTCAGGTCTTATGCAACGCGCGTAAGGTAAGTTGATTTGTCGATAAGGAGATTTTATGAGCATTGAGCACCACGATTTAGTCCACGAGTTACCAGAGCATCGTGAAAAAATACACAGTATGAAAATGAGCAATGCACACTTTGCAAAGTTATTTGACGAGTATCATGTGGTCACCAACGAGGTGGAGCAGATTGAAAAATCAGGTGTGCCGGTGTCTGATGTGGATTTTGAAAATCAGAAGAAAAAGCGGGCACAGTTAAAAGATCAGTTATATTCTATGCTGATTTCTTAATACAGTATTTTTGAATTTAATTCTAGAAATTTAACTCTAAGAATTTAATCCGCAACAAAAAAGTCGGCTGCTGCCGACTTTTTTGTTGCGGTAAGCCTTCGGTAGAAGCTATATTGGTGGGCGGGTTTGATCCTCGACCTTGTTTGTAAGATTTATTTTGTTATTTGATAGAAGACTAAATTTTGAGCCACGCGCTTCACTTTAACCTTTCTCGTTTTTACTTTATTTACTACTTCTTTGTGGGCGCATTTGTGCCCTATTGGGGCTTGTATTTAGCAGCAGAAAAATTTTCGCCGGCTGATATTGGCATTTTGATGTCGTTGTTTCAAATCAGCCGTATTTTTGCGCCCAATTTTTGGGGTTGGCTGGCAGACCACACCGCCAAGCGTGTGGTGTGGATTAAGCTCACAGCGGTACTTGGCTTGCTTGGTTTTGTTGCCGTATTTTGGGCGCATGGCTTTTGGGCGATATTTTTGGTGATGGCGGCCTTGAGTTTATTTACCAGTTCCACTTTGCCGCTTTCAGAATCCCTCACGCTGGCGCATTTGGCCACCACCAACGGCCATTACAGCCGTATTCGCATGTGGGGTTCACTAGGGTTTATCGTCGCGTCGGTTATTTTGGGTTATGTGACTGAAGCCTTTGGTATTCGAAGTTTGTTATGGTTTTTGTTGGCGGTGCAGATTGTTTTATTTGCGCTTACGTTCAAATTGCCTGAAGCAAAAGTCGCCCCGCATGCGCATGATGAATTTTCTATCTGGCAAGTGGTGCGGCAGCCAAACGTGATTGCGTTATTGCTAGGTTGCGCGCTCATGGTAACGGCGCACGGGGTTTTATATAATTTTTATTCGATTTATTTAGTGCAGCATGGCTATAGCAAAAGCACCATTGGCTTATTGTGGTCTGTTGGCGTCATCTGCGAAATTGGTATTTTTATGTGGATGCCAAAAATCATGGCGCGCTATAGTCTAAAAACGATATTGCTCACAAGCCTTGCCTTGGCTGTCCTCCGGTTTAGCCTCATTGGCGTTGCAATTGATAGCCTTTTTATGATCGTGCTTGCGCAAACCTTGCATGCAGCAACGTTTGGCAGCTTTCATGCAGCTTCGGTTGAAGTGGTGACGCAGTTTTTTAATGGCCGCCATCAAGCCAAAGGCCAAGCCATTTACAACAGTGTGGCGTATGGCGTGGGCGGTACAGTGGGCGGTGTTGCAGGCGGCTTTGGTTTGCAATATCTAGGACAATTGGCCAATTGGTACGGCTGGACATATTCAAGTGGGCAAATCACCTTTATGTTGGCCGCGATTTTTCCGCTCATTGGCTTTTTGGTGATAGGATTAGGCTTAAAATTAACACTGCAAAATCAAACACAGGGGATGTTTAGATGAAGGTCATCATAAAATTTTGCTTTTGCTTTATGTTGCTATCAGCCAACTTGGCGCAGGCGGCAACGCAAGTGAATATTGTTGGTTTGTTCAGCAATAAAGCCGTTGTCATTATCAATGGCGGCAAACCAAAAACGCTGAGTGTTGGCCAAACCAGCGAGGGCGTGAAATTGCTCGCGGCAGATAGCAAAACAGCGACTTTGCAAATAGAAGGCAAAACGCAACAACTCGGCATGGGGCAAGCCGCCTCGGTGGGTGGCAATAGTGCCAATGCCGGCGTTGCGAGTGTGACGCTGTACGCTGATACGGCAGGCCACTTTATTTCAGAATGTTATGTGAACGGAGCGCCACTGAAATTTTTACTCGATACAGGTGCCACAACGGTTGCACTTAACAGCGGGGACGCAAAATTTGCTAAAATTGATTATAAGCGCGGCGAGCCAATCCAAGTAAGCACAGCCAATGGCGTGGTGACAGCCTACCGCGTGACCATTGCCACATTAAAAATAGGCGCGCTGACGTTAAACCAAGTAGAAGCGAGCGTGCTAGAAGGCGGTTCGCCCTCGGTGGTGTTGCTTGGCATGAGTGCCCTTAATCGGCTGGACATGAAACGTCAGGATATTGCACTGACGCTCAGTAAAAAATACTAGCCCAATTTTATCAATATAAATCGCTGTAATTTAGGGCGTTGGTGGCGCCAATTTTTACCGAGAAAAAATTAATGCCCTGAGAGCCTTTATTTATAAGGCTCGCAGGGCAGGTGAAAAGGGTTGCGCTTAAATTTAGCAGGTTTTTGCTAAATCAGTTCAAGTATTTTAGTCGTCCTTCAACACAAAAGTCACTTTCATTACTACGCGGTACTCTGTTACCTTGCCATCTTTCACTTTAACACTTTGGTCTTGCACCCAAGCACCCGTAATGCCATGTAAAGACTCGGCAGCTTTAGCAACACCATTTGATACGGCATCTTCAAAACTTTTTTGGCTTGAGGCGATGATTTCGATAACTTTTGCAACTGACATAATGCGCTCCTTTTGTTGATTGTTAAAAAGTGCCTACAGATGATGTTGAGTCGATACTTTGATACCGTTCACAATTAAAGCATAAAGACGACTAAAACTTTGTTAATTTTATTTACTTAACGCGCTTGTCGCTCTCAATTAAAGCATAAGCACTGTGGTTGTGAATGCTCTCAAAGTTTTCAGATTCCACGGTGTAGGCGTCGATACGATTTTCTTTGTTCAGTTGTGCCGCTACATCACGCACCATGTCTTCGACAAATTTTGGATTGTCATAAGCGCGTTCGGTGACAAATTTTTCGTCAGGGCGTTTGAGTAAGCCATACAACTCGCATGAAGCTTGTTTTTCGACCAAGTCGATAATGTCTTCAATCCAGATAAAGTTGTTAATCAGTGCCGTGACAGTGACATGTGAGCGCTGGTTGTGCGCGCCGTAATCCGATATTTTTTTGCTGCAAGGGCAAAGGCTGGTCACAGGCACTAGCACTTTAACGGTAATGTCGAATTTTCCGTGTTCAATGGCGCCTATAAAGGTGACTTCGTAATCGAGCAGACTTTTTACGCCAGAAATCGGCGCGGCTTTATTCACAAAATAGGGAAAGGTCATTTCCACATGGCCTGATTCGGCTTCAAGCCGTTTAACCATTTCACGCAAAATAGTTTCAAACGACTCGATGGAAATGGCATGTTCATTCATGTTGAGAATTTCAACAAAACGCGACATGTGCGTGCCTTTAAACTGTTGCGGCAAATGCACATACATATTAAACATGGCAACGGTATGTTGCTCGCCGCCTGAGCGGTCTTTAACAATCACGGGGTGGCGAATCGCTTTGATGCCCACTTTATCAATCGCAATGTGGCGGGTATCGACTGTGTTTTGTACGTCTTCAATCGCAGCAGGATGTGTGGATTTAGTCATGATATTCCAGTTCTCGATAGGGTCTCAGGTTGCATAATACCCGAGTATAACACTAAGGTATTATTTGCTCAATGGCGGCAATGATGCCGCTTGCATCTAGACCACACGCAGCCAACATGGTTGCATGGTCGCCATGTTCGATGAAAGTATCGGGCAAGCCAAGGCATAAAATCGGGGTGACGATGCGCATGGCTTGCAATGCTTCCATCACGGCACTTCCTGCACCGCCCATGACGGCATTTTCTTCAATGGTGACGATTAAATCGTGATTTTTTGCGAGTTCGGCAATCAATGCGGTATCAAGCGGTTTTACAAAACGCATGTTAGCCACGGTTGCATCTATTTTTTCTGCGGCTTCAAGTGCTGGTGTGAGCATCGAGCCGAAGGCTAAAATAGCGACTTTTTGCTTAGGTTTATGACTACTAAGCTTAATTTCACCTTTGCCAATGGCAATGGCGTTAAGTGCCGCTTCTGTTGCAACGCCTGTACCACTGCCGCGCGGGTAGCGCACTGCGGCTGGCCCATGATATTGAAAGCCGGTGGTGAGCATTTGCCTACATTCATTTTCATCACTGGGCGCCATGATGATGATATTGGGAATGCATCTTAAAAAACTTAAATCAAAACTCCCTGCGTGGGTGGGGCCATCTGCCCCCACGAGGCCTGCGCGATCAATGGCAAACAATACGGGTAAATTTTGTAAGGCAATATCATGAATAAGTTGGTCGTAAGCGCGCTGTAAAAACGTGCTGTAAATTGCCACCACAGGTTTTAGGCCATCACAAGCCATGCCCGCAGCAAAGGTGAGCGCGTGCTGCTCTGCAATGCCAACATCAAAATAGCGCTGCGGATATTTTTCAGCAAACGCATTGAGACCAGAGCCATCACACATCGCAGGCGTAATGCCAATCAGGCGCTGGTCGGCATCTGCCATATCCACCAGCCATTCGCCAAACACTTGTGTGTAGGTTTTTTTTGAAACACTGGTAATCGCATCGCCGTTAAAGGGGTCAAATTTGCCAACCCCGTGAAATTTATTGGGGTTGTCTTCGGCAGGCTCAAAGCCTTTACCTTTTTGCGTGACGATATGTAAAAACTGCGCGCCTTTGAGCTGCTTGATATTTTGAAGGCTTGTGATAAGCGCTTCTAAATCATGTCCGTCAATGGGGCCGATATAGTTAAAGCCTAACTCTTCAAATAGTGTGCCGGGCAATACCATGCCTTTAACATGCTCTTCTGCGCGCTTGGCAAATTCTTGCATGTGCGGCATGCCAGACAAGACTTTTTTGCCCGATTTTCGTATCGTGCCATAAAAGCGGCTAGCGAGTAATTTTGCTAAATAACGATTTAAGCCGCCTACATTGTCTGAGATGCTCATGTCGTTGTCGTTCAGTACGACCAGCAAGTTTGCATCCATATTGCCTGCGTTATTAAGTGCCTCAAACGCCATGCCGCCGGTGAGTGCACCGTCACCAATAATCGCCACAGCCCGACGCTCTAAGCCTGCTTTTTGCGCGGCAACTGCCATGCCAAGTGCGGCAGAAATAGAAGTGCTGGAGTGCCCCGTGCCAAACGTATCAAATTCACTTTCGGCGCGACGTGGAAAGCCGGCAATACCTTTGGGTTTACGCAAGTGTTGCATGGCTTCGCGTCTGCCGGTAAGAATTTTATGCGGATACGTTTGATGGCCAACGTCCCATACCAAGCGATCGTCAGGGGTATTAAATACGTAATGTAGCGCAATGGTGAGCTCAACCACCCCTAAATTAGAGGCCAAATGCCCACCCGTTTTTGCTACGCTATCGATAATAAAAGCGCGTAATTCAGCGGCTAACTGCGGCAATTGCGCGCGCTCAAGCTGCCGCAGTTGTGCGGGAAAATCAATGGCGTCAAGGATAGGTTGGCGAGGGAATGAGGTCACAAGTTATTTTGCCATAAATGGTTCAAAAGAGGCGTTAAGTAATGTTAAAAACGGGGTCGACAAAAGGGTCAGTTTTCTTAAAATTGTCGCTGGGTGATAAAGCTGGCAAGTTCGCGTAAACGTCTTGCTTCTTCACCATATGTTACCAGCGATAAAATTGCATTTTCATAAAGTTGTGCTGCATAGGCTTTGGCTTCCACTAAGCCCAATAGCGTGACATAAGTCGGCTTTTGGCTCTTGGCATCTTTACCGGCGGTTTTGCCTAAGGTGCTGGTGTCGGCCTCTACATCCAAAATATCATCCACCACTTGAAAAGCCAGGCCAATATTGCGCGCATATTCACTTACAGCCTTGATTTGCGTAGTTGACCCATTAATTGCGCCCAGCAAAACGGATGCCTGAATAAGTGCGCCAGTTTTTAACTGATGCATGCTTTCAAGCTGGGTTTGCGTCAGCGGTTTGCCAACGGCGCCTAAATCAATCGCCTGACCGCCCGCCATGCCGGTTGAGCCAGAGGCAATCGCTAACATGTGCAGCAATTGCACTTGCTGATGGGCATTGGCACATAACTGCGGCGCTGCTAAAACTTCAAACGCCAGGCTTTGCAAGGCATCGCCCACTAATAATGCGGTGGCGTCATCATATTGCTTGTGGCAACTGGGTTTGCCGCGCCGTAAGTCGTCGTCAGCCATGCAGGGCATGTCGTCATGCACCAATGAATACGCGTGAATAAGCTCAACTGCGCTGGCAGCCGCATCGGCAATTTTCAGTTCAGTATTGCACAATTCTGCCGCCGCATAGCAAAGCAACGCACGCACACGCTTGCCGCCGCCGAGCGCACTGTAGCGCATGGCCGAATGTAATGTTTGCGGGGCAACATCAGCAGCAGGCAGCGTGCGTGCCAATACGGCTTCAATACGCGCTTGCTGCTGCTGTGCCCAATCTTGAAAAGCGCCTGCGTTTGGCTTTTGCATGGATGATGCTTGCGTATTCAAGGCAGCTACTTATTCTTGATTGGGTTGAAAGGAGTTAAGCTGATTGCGCGCATTTAAAATTTGCACTTGCTGCTCAACCTCTGCCAGTGATTTTTGGCAATACTGCAACAGCGCATCACCGCGTTGGTACGCAGCGAGGGAAGCTTCCAAACTCATTTGGCCAGATTCCATTTGTGCGACGATTTTTTCTAAATCCGCAAGCGCATGCTCAAAGTTATCAGGCGCTACTTCTTGCGTGGCAAGTATGCGGGTGGATTTTGGTTTTGCAGAGGTCATCGCTTATTTTTGTTCGCAGTTGAGCTAAGTTGCTATTCTACCAAATCTAGCGCCTATTTTGGTCGTGCAAGCGGGCTTGAAAAGATGAAAGAAATAGGGCGTAAATATGCATTAAAAGGCTTAAAAATCACACCAACCTTTTTCGATGCTCTGGAAGCCTTATAAATAAAGGCTCGCAGAGCATTATTTTTTTCTCGAGAGATTTTAGCTTGCAAAATAACGTTTTTTTAAACCCGAAAAATAGCAAAAATTTATGGTAATTTTGCAATTAAAAATGCACGCATGTCATCAATTTCTTCTAAACACACTGAATGCGCCATCGCATATTCATGCCAATCAACGGGGTTATGATTGTCTAGCAACACACTGCGCGAATTTTTGCACATGTCCAAGCTGATAATGTCATCCGCAACGCCATGCGCCATAAATATCGGGCAGTTGGCATTGGCAACATTGGCCTCGTCTACCAATTTGCTTTTAAGCGGCAAATAAGTTGAAAGCGCCAGCACGCCTGCCAGCGGTTGTGGGTAGCGCAGCGCAGTGTAGAGCGCAATCGCCCCGCCTTGCGAAAAACCTGCCAGCATGATGCGTTTGGTAGAAATGCCCCGCGCCACTTCATGCGCAATTAGGCTGTGAATATAGTGCTGGCTAACCTGTATGCCTGCTTCATCTTCAATGGGGTAGCCGGTTTGGTTATTGGGTTGGCCGTACAGGTCATACCAAGCTGGCATGATGTAGCCGCCATTGCGCGTGACGGGCATCTCTGGCGCGTGCGGTAGAATAAAACGGATATGCGGCAGATTAAGCTTACTCACAATCGGCGAAAAATCGTGCCCGTCTGCGCCAAGGCCATGCATTAAGATGACGCTGGCGGTGATTTGTGCACCTGGTTGGCTAAGTTCTAATGGGGGCTGATGGTTCATGGTTGATTCAAAATCGTTGGTGAATAATTCACAGTATAATGCGCTTATGAGGCATATCATAATGTTAGCAATGGCGGACTAAATTACCTTCATGAGAATATTCACTTTAATTTCGCAGCATGCAGTGCGGTTTGCCCTTGGTGCGGCGGTGCTGGTGCTGTTGCTACTGAATGCCACGGGTTACGTCCATTTATCCGCTATCCAAAAGCTGGAGCTATTTACCTATGACACAAGGCTGAATATGCTGCTGCCTAAAGGCGTGGATGAACGCATTGTGATTATTGATATTGATGAAAAAAGCCTGCAGGCACAAGGCCGCTGGCCGTGGGGGCGCAATAAGCTCGCCGACCTAGTGAATATTTTATTTGATGATTACCATATTCAAGTGCTGGGTTTTGATATGGTGTTTGCAGAAAAAGATGAAAGCTCGGGCCTTAAACACTTGGAGGCTATTCAAAGCCAATATCTATCTACCGACCCCGCGCTAGGGAAGGCATTAGGTCAGGTAGTTGAAACATTAAGGCCTACGCTTGATTTTGATGCGTTGTTTGCCATCAGTCTAAAAAATCGAAATGTGGTGCTGGGGTATGTGTTTTCGCATGATGTGGCGTCGGTGGGTAGTGGAGCCTTGCCGCAAGCCAGTTTTGATAGCAGTCACTTTAAGGCCAAGCCCATTCAATGGGTGACAGAATCAAGTTTTAGCGCAAACTTAGCTGATTTTCAGGCCAATAGCCAAACTGGCGGCTACTTTAATATTAATCCCGATGCCGATGGCATGATGCGCCGCGTGCCGATGCTGGTGCAGTATGATCATAAAATATACCAATCACTGTCATTGGCGGTTGCAGGTGCCGCCTTAGGCGTAAATCACATTGAGGCTGGTTTTGCAGAAGGCTTAGGCGTGGGCAAGCGCTACGCGGGGCTTGAGTGGCTAAAACTCGGCCAACAGCGCATTCCAGTCGATAAAGAAGTCGCAGCACTCATTCCATACCGCGGCCCGCAAGGGAGCTTTCATTACATTTCTGCAACGGACGTATTAACCCGTCATGTCGCCCCAGCGTTGCTTAAAGATAAAATCGTCTTGGTCGGCACAACGGCCGCTGGTTTATTAGATTTACGCGCAACGCCTGTGCAAAATGTGTATGCGGGGGTTGAGATTCACGCCAATATGATTGCCGGCATACTGGACAACAATATTAAAGAGCAACCTGCTTATACCGTGGGTGCAGAGACGGTGCTGCTCATGGCTGTAGGTTTGCTACTAATTATTGGTTTACCGCTACTTAACCCATTTAAAGCAACTTTATTAACACTGGCAGTAACCGCACTCACAATTATGCTCAATTTATTGGCATGGCAACAGGCTAATTTAGTGCTGCCGCTCGCTTCAGTTTTGCTGTTGATTGCCACAATTTACTTTATCAACATGACCTATGGCTTTTTTGTTGAATCGCGCGGTAAGCGTCAACTTGCCCATTTATTTGGGCAATATGTGCCGCCAGAGCTAGTGGATGAAATGGCCGAGCATCCTGATGCTATTAGCTTAGAGGGTGAAAACCGCGAAATGACCGTGCTGTTTTCAGATGTGCGCGGCTTTACGCACATTTCAGAAGGCTTAGACCCCAAAGCGCTTGGCCAACTTATGAATGATTTATTAACCCCCATGACACAAGTTATCCATCAGCATCGCGGCACCATTGATAAATACATGGGCGATGCAGTGATGGCCTTTTGGGGCGCGCCATTGCCAGACCAGCACCATGCAAAACATGCTTTGCAGGCTGCCATTGGCATGATTCATGCTTTAGAGAAATTGCAAATGGACTTTGCGAACAAGGGCTTACCGCCTATTCACATCGGGGTTGGCATCAACACTGGCCTCATGGTGGTGGGCAATATGGGTTCGGCGTTTCGCATGGCATATACCGTGATGGGCGATGCGGTCAATTTAGGTTCTCGGCTTGAAAGCCTGACCAAAATTTACAACGTGCCCATAATTGTCAGTGAATTCACGGTGCGGCAAGTGCCAGAGTTTGCTTTTAGGCCGCTAGATTGGGTGCGTGTGAAAGGCAGGGATAAACCTGTGGTGATTTATGAGCCAATTTGCGAAATTTTACAATTGGACAAGGCCACAAATAGCCACTTGAAACTGTATGATGAAGCTTTAAAGCACTATCGAAATCGCAACTGGGACCTAGCCGAGATGCAATTCATTCACTTACAGCAGCTTGAGCCAAGTCGCGCCTTGTATGCGCTCTATATTGCACGTATTGTCCATTTTAGGCAGAATCCGCCAGCCAATGATTGGGATGGTGTGTTCATTGTTGAAACAAAATAAAAATTAAACAAAAATTTAACCATGCAAATCAAAATTTTAGGCTGTAGCGGCGGTATTGGTGGTGACTTACGCACCACCTCCATGCTGATTGACGACAACATTTTAATTGACGCCGGTTCTGGCGTGGGTGATTTGTTGATGGAAGACTTGCTTAAAATTGACCATATTTTCATCACACATGCCCATTTAGACCACATTGCTTTTATTCCACCTTTGCTTGATACCGTCTTGGGCTTTCGCGCAGCACCTGTCACTATCCATGCGCTTCAAGCAACGATTGACACCTTACGTGCCCATATCTTTAACTGGAAAATCTGGCCAGATTTCAATGCGATTCCCAGTGCCGAAGCACCGCTTTTAATCTATAGCGCAATCACGCTGGGTGAAACTATCAATTTAAATGGCCGAAAAATCACGCCGATTCCCGCTAATCATGTGGTGCCTGCGGTTGGTTATCACCTTGAAGGCACTGAAGCTAGCTTGATTTTCACAGGTGACACCACCACCAATGACGCGCTTTGGCCGCTGGTGAATAAAATGCACAATTTAAAATACCTCATCATCGAAACCGCA
>JAKQTB010000210.1 GCA_029569495.1 Pseudomonadota bacterium
AATCGACGTTCTACCACCACGCCCAATGTTATCGCCTGCTTCGCCTTTGATAACAGAACCATTATCATTATTGACAATACAAAGATGCGTCCTTGTTTGACTTTTTGGCCTGAACTCGACAGGCAATCCTGCAATATAGGCTTGTATTTTCCAAAATATAGAATCAGGGTCGCCGTTCTTATCAACTAAGTCCTCTTTACGCGAACCAAAGCCGACAACAGTGCCAGGATGAAAAAAGGTTATCCAATGTGCAATTGCAGCGGCAAGCCAAGTCATACCAATGTCGCGTGACTTCTCAATAACGCCATCGTCTCTACTTTTCCATCGTGCATTAACCCAATTAACAAGCTCAATCTGTTTAGGGAATAAGACAAAAGGGAAATTAGTAGGGCGGCCACGCTCGGCATTACGCGGGTCAAAGGTCATGCCCCAATCGTTAATAAACTCGGCGGGGTGCGTTTTGTAGAACTCAAGAAGGCCAGCTAAAGCACCTTCAGTCGTGCGAATGGTATGCAAACGCTCGGCACGTTTTTTATAGACAGCTTGATAGTCAGGATTTTTAAAGTCGAATAAAACGTCAGTCATT
Organism: Pseudomonadota bacterium; assembly: GCA_029569495.1. Lineage (GTDB taxonomy): Bacteria > Pseudomonadota > Gammaproteobacteria > Burkholderiales > Methylophilaceae > Methylotenera. The sequence continues at coordinate 587 of JAKQTB010000210.1, forward strand.
GCTAGTCCGCTTTAATAGTGCCGCCATTGATTAGTAAATTATAGGCTTCTTCGGCTGACATTGCCGTTGTGTTTACTTGTATTACGCCACCATTCGCGCCTGTGTGTTCTTGCACGTTTGTCTCTTTCCAGCCCATGCGCGTTTTAGCCCAAAACATTGCAGCCCTTACGCAATCGCTATATGTTGCGCCCGTAGTTAATGCTTGACCACTTGCCGCTTGGTATAAAAACTTACCAACATTTGCATTTGCTTTAATCGCGCTGTTTTCTAATTCGTCTTTGTAGTATTTATACAGCGTTTTATCATCTATGCCGATATATGCAGCAACTTCTTTAATAGGCACACCATAAGAGCGCAAAGCGATAATCTCGGCTCTCGTTTTTTCGGTTGGTTGGTGCAGTGGTTTTGACATAGTTACGCCTCATGTGTTTTTTTTGAGGTCGCACAAGATGAGTGGAGCGTGATGGTTGCAATCGCACCACCGCCCACTAACTGGTCGTTAGTGGTAGCCTTTGTATCACGCTTAATTGATTCACCTTTATACATACCTGCGCCCATTTCGTCAATCTTGCTAAATGGCAAAATCGGAACACTTAGGCGCTCGCGGGCTTGCGGATTTAGAAAATATATGTAGCGGAGTTGGTAGCCTTCTATTGGTTTCCACCCAGCATCTTTAAATCGCTGCATTGACGATTTTCCGCCAGATGCAGCCAAGTGCGCCCCTTTTGTCATAGTTGTTCTTGATATTGTTTCAGCTTTTTTGCATCCTGCACTCCCGCCCATTCCTGGTCTCAAGCTGGTTTCAGCGAATGTCTCTCCTGTTGGCGCTTTCCATATAGAATTGTTTTTCTTTATGCTAGTCAAAACAAAGCCACTAGCCCTGTATATTGTGCCGTCCCCGCATTGCGTGCCATCGCTAAATGAAAGAATCCACTCAATATGAGGGTAATGTTTTTTTATTAGTCTAAACGCCACTGCCATGCAACGGCTTTCACTGTTACGCGGTAATCTGTCGCTAAACGCCATACGGTTTAGCTCAAGCATTCCATTCCACTGAGTACCGTCAACCAATGGCAAAACCTTGCGCTTATCCAATGGCGACCCAAAAGACATAACGCCCTCTAGTTTGTCGTTAAGGTACGCGCCAAAGTGTAACGTGCTATTGTTTACCACCTTACCGCTATAATGCACCCGCTTAACAAGCGCATTGG
>JAKQTB010000223.1 GCA_029569495.1 Pseudomonadota bacterium
CATCGAGACCCAGAAGCGGTCATGACAACATTGCGCGCTGCACTTAAAGAAGAGCTTACAAAATTAAAATCTAAATCAACAAAAGTATTGTTGGTCAGTAGGTACGAGCGCTTAATGGGTTATGGTAAATACAAAGAAATCGTTGATAAAAAACGCTAAGACGCAGTGTGTAACAGCGGCTAATGCCACCGAACCCACGCACCCCCTACAAAAAAAACTAAGCGCATTTCTCGTTCATCATCTCAACATTGGTGAACGGGAGCATCAGTCAACGAACGGCAGCATGCAGGCAAATCCGTTGCTATTGCTAGCGTTTAGCGGAGGCTTGGACTCAACAGTTTTATTATATTTACTGGCAGCCAGCCGCCAAAATCTTTCTTTTTCGCTACAGGCTATGCATGTACACCACGGCCTGAGTCCGCATGCCAATGCGTGGACTGACTTCTGCATTAAACAGTGCAAGCAGTTGGATGTGCCGCTACATCTCGAATACATCAATATCGAGTCAAAAAGTAAGTTAGGCGTTGAAGCAACGGCTAGAAAGTTGCGATACCAAGCGCTTTTTAATTTCAAGCTGGCAGATATGATTCCAGACTTTATTGTCACTGCGCATCATCAAGATGATCAGGCAGAAACGCTTTTATTACAGCTTTTTAGAGGAGCGGGCGTGAAGGGCATGGCTGGCATGGCTGCTGTTGACAAGTCGAGGCGTTTATTGCGACCTTTGCTAGGCACTTCACGTAGCACTTTACACGGGTATGCATTACAGAATGCTATAACTTGGTGTGATGACGAAAGTAATTTAAACGTAGATTACGAGCGAAATTTTGTGCGCCATAAGGTGGTGCCAGTTTTGCAAGAGCGTAACCCATCTATTCAACCAGTCATCGCAAGAGTGGCTACGCATCTAGCTGAAGCGAATACTTTGCTTGATAACTTAGCTGAAATTGACGCTAGCCAAGTCTTATCACAAAACAGTTTATGTTTGATTTCGTTAGAAAAACTGACGTTAGCGCGTGCAAAAAATTTGTTGCGTTGGTGGTTGGCGAACAATCAGATATCCATGCCCAACACAGAATATCTATCAGAAATGCTACACCAGCTATTAAATGCAAAACCTGATGCAAATGTAGACATGCCATTGCGTCACAACGAAATGCTAAAATCAAATCAACCGCCAATAAGTCTTAGGCGGTATTTGCAAAGAGCTTACTTGGTTTCCACGCAAAAATCGAAACCAATTGATTTGTTATGGCATGGTGAACCATTTTTGACTTTACCGAACGGGGGAGGGCTAGAGTTCAGGCATGTTATTGGGGCAGGATTAGCCTTAAAGTATGACTTAAGTGGATTAAAAATTACCCAGCGAAGCGGCGCTGAACGCTTTAAACCTCACCCACTGCGACCTTCAAGAACGCTCAAACACCTGTTACAAGAGGCGCATATTCCACCCTGGCAACGAGATTTTTTGCCGCTCATTTATTGGCACGACAAGCTTGTATTTGTACCTGGCATAGGTGCTGCGCATGATATGTGTGCGTCACAAGACGAGCCGGGAGTTGCAATCGTTTGGCATCAATCACAAGGCTGATTGAAAGTGCAGCCTGCCATTCACTGTTATTCTAATTAAGAAATCAGCCATTTATTGGTTATATACAACCAATAAATGGCTGTTTATAACCACAAATTGGTTGTATACTCAATCTACACATTGTTATTAATATGTAACATTATGTTTCATATAGGTTAGCTCCAGTTTATAAGTGTTGGAATGATTTTTGCTAAATTAAGTGGTTACCATTTCGGCAGAAATCAGATCGCTGCTTTTAAAAAATCTAACCTAGGGACTTTAGTATGCAAAAAACATCAAATCCAAGCAATATAAAACCAAAAATTATCTTAATGGCAATACTGACCGCTTACGCAGTGCCGCAGATTGCTTACGCTGAAGACAATAGCAATGCGGTGGATTTAGGAAAAATTGAAGTGATTGGTACAACACCGCTTGCAGGGGTAGGTTTGCCAATTGAGCAAATTCCATCCAATGTGCAAGTTGTTAAGGGTAAAGAGTTGCAACAACAAAACAGCTTGAGCATCGCTGATTTTATGAATAATAATTTGTTGGGTGTGAGTGTGAATGAAACGCAAAACAATCCTTACCAACCAGATATTTTATTTCGTGGCTTTACAGCATCACCTTTATTAGGGACCCCACAAGGTCTATCCGTGTTTCAAGATGGTGTGCGTGTAAACGAGCCATTTGGCGATGCAGTCAATTGGGATTTAATTCCTGTGAATGCAATTGCTGGTATGAACTTAATGCCAGGCTCTAACCCAGTGTTTGGTTTAAACACGCTTGGTGGCGCGTTATCAGTACAGACAAAAAATGGTCGTACCCATCAAGGTGGCGGTATCGAAACCAGTTTTGGCTCATGGTCACGCAAAACTGTCGCTGCTGAATTTGGTGGCGTATCAACGGATAATTCAATTGATTATTTTCTTGCAGGAAACTATTTTGATGAAGACGGCTGGCGTGATCACTCGCCTACCGAAGTGAAACAGATTTTTGGTAAATTGGGCTGGCAAAACGAAGCATCTCGCTTAGAGCTGAGTTATACGGGTGCTGATAACGATATGATTGGTAATGGCTTAATTCAAAAAGAGTTGATGGAAGACTTTGGCCGTGAAACCATTAATACAAAACCGGACCAAACAAAGAATACGCTTTCATTCTTAAACTTAAATGGAAGCCATTGGTTGAATGATGACGTGCAATTGAGTGCGAATACCTATTATCGTAAATCAAAACGTAAAACGTTAAATGGCGATGTGAATGACGATTATGTATTGGGTGTGGATGTTGCAGATAACGATATCAATTGTATCGCCAACACGGGTGGTGATGCGGATGAGTGGTGTAGTGGTGCGCTCAATCGGAGTAATACGGATCAAAATGGTTATGGTTTCAATGCGCAGTTAGCATTTAACCAACCATTATTAGAAAAACAAAATCAATTGATTGTCGGTTTAGGTTATGACTATTCTCGTGTTAAGTTTAATCAGTCTTCTGAATTCGGCATTGTCAATGCGTCGCGTGGTGTAGATGGTGTAGACGTTGAAAATGATGAAACTGAAGTGGATTTACTAGGTAAAACCCGCAGTTGGGGTATTTTTGCGACTGATACATTATCACTCACTGACCAGTGGCATTTAACTTTGTCTGGACGATATAACCATATTAAAGTTAAAAATACGGATAAAATAAGCCCTAAGGGTACGTTCGAGGATGTTGATGGTGACCCACTGACGCCTGATGAAGATGTATCCCTTTCTGGTAATCATAGCTTTAGTCGATTGAATCCAGCGATTGGATTAAGCTTTACCCCAACCAAAGATTTATCTGTGTATGGTTCTTATAATGAGGGTATGCGTGCACCTACTTCAATGGAACTAGGCTGTGCAAATCCAAATGTGCCATGTAAATTGCCAAATGCGATGGCAGGTGACCCACCACTAGATGAAGTGGTTTCAAAAACTTTTGAGTTAGGTGCGCGCGGTAATTTAACATCTGATGTGAAATGGTCAGCAGCGGTATACCATACTGATAACCACGATGACATTCACTTTATCTCAACCAATGCAACCAATGGCATGGGGTATTTTGATAACGTGGGTAAAACCCGTCGTATGGGACTAGATGCAGGTTTATCAGGCGCATTCGGTAGCTTTAGCTGGAATGCAGGCTATAGCTATTTAAAAGCAACCTATGAATCAGACTTAGAGTTAACGAACTCACTGAACTCTACTAGCGATGGCAATGCAATACAGGTGAATAAAGGTGATCGTTTAGCCAATTTACCAGAGCATTCACTTAAATTGCGTTTGCAATTACAAGCAACGCCTAATTGGTCTATTGGTACCAATATCAACACATTCTCAGATGTTTATATCCGTGGCAACGAGAACAATAAGCATCGTGCCAATGATGGTGATGCTGATCACGTGCAAGATAGCGGCAAAATTGGCGGCTACACCGTTGTTAACTTAGACACACGCTATAAATTTGGCGATAGCGGTTGGCAGGTATTTGCTAAAGCCATCAATATCTTCGATAAAGAATATGCCACTGGTGGTATGTTAGGTGAAAACTGGATTGAAGACGGTGTATTTGCTGGTGATGATGAACCATCAAAAATGTTGATGCCAGGCGCACCGCGTGCAGGCTGGATTGGCGTGCGCTATGATTTTGGTGGTAAGAAGTAACTGTAGTCAATCAAGGAAAAATTTTGCAATTAGCGCATATCGCACAGGGCAGCACCACGGTCGTTTTGAAGCAGCAGTCAAAAATTCTGATTGTTGAAGATGAGGTGTTGTTTGCCCGTGCGGTGATGCGCCGCTTGCAAAAAGCTGGTTACGAGTGTGAGCATGTGGAGAGTTTGTTAGCTGCCGCAGCCGCATTAAAGCAATTTTCACCTGATTTAGTACTGCTTGATATGCGCCTGCCTGATGGCAATGGGTTGGATTTGCTGGCAGATTTAGTTGCTAAAAATGCCGCAGTGATTGTGATGACGGCCCATGGTGAAGTGAGTGACGCTGTAAATGCCATTAAATTAGGCGCAGTTGACTATCTTAAAAAACCGATAGACTTAGAAGAGCTGTTACTTTCAGTACAAAAGGCAGAAGCTGCTGCAGTACAAAGCAACAGCCTTGATTACTCACGCCAGCGTAACGCGCATGCGGCTGAGGGTGTTGAGTTGTTAGGGGATAGCGTTGCGATACAAAGTGTGAAATCGCAGATTCAGCGCATTGCACAGCTGGTTTCAAGCGACACCGTGCCGCCAACGGTATTGATTGGTGGCGAAACTGGCACGGGTAAAGATGTCGCAGCGCGCTTACTGCATTTGTCTTGTGCCAATAAAGACAAACCGTTTGTGCATATTGATTGCGCATCTTTGCCTGCTGAACTGATTGAAAGCGAGTTGTTTGGGCATGAAAAAGGCGCATTTACTGGCGCGCAAGGTGCAAGGCCTGGCCTGATTGAGGCTGCAGAAGACGGTACGCTATTTTTAGATGAAATCGGCGAGTTACCACTCACCTTACAGGCAAAACTTTTAAATGTGCTAGAGCGCAGAATTGTGCGCAGACTTGGCTCTACCAAAGAGCGTGCTGTGCCTGCGCGCTTTATCGCCGCAACAAATCGCGATTTGCATGAAATGTCCGCGGCCGGGCGCTTTCGGCAAGATTTATATTACAGACTCAATGTGATGAGTATTCACATGCCGCCTCTGCGCGACCGTGAAGATGATGCCTTTTTGCTCTCCAAGCATTTTGCAGCGCAAACTGCTAAACGCTACGGCCTTGCAAGCCCCGTTTTTTTAGCAGATGCCGTTGAACGCATTCGGCAATATCAGTGGCCTGGCAATGTACGAGAACTGCGCCATCAGGTAAGCCGCGCCATGCTGTTAAGCCATCAAGGACGCATCGCTGCTGTTGACTTGGCACTCCCCATGCTACCAAACGGTGCGCAATCTGTCGACTTAGTCACAAACAACACGCTGGCTGATTATCAGGCCTATACACAAATTAGTTCAGCCACACAAAATCAAGTGACATTGTATGAAGCTGAGAAAAATATTCTGTTAAAAGCTTTGGCAGAGGCCGAATATAATGTGTCAAAAGCCGCACGAAAGCTTGGTATTACACGTATGACGATGCGATATCGCATGGATAAGCATCAAATTCCCCATAAATAATCTAGTTTCAATCCTTTCATAATTTTTTATCTTTTTGCATGGTGATGATGTTTGTCAAATGACGACATAATCACTGCGTGGTATGATTTAGCCCATTGAAAAAAGGAAATCTATCATGCAAATCGGTACCCCATTAAGTCCCAACGCTACCCGTGTGATGCTCCTCGGCAGTGGTGAACTCGGCAAAGAAGTGATTATCGCGTTGCAGCGTTTAGGGGTTGAAGTCATCGCGGTAGACCGTTACGAAAATGCTCCTGGCCAGCAAGTGGCCCATCGTGCTTACACGATTGATATGACGGATAATCAGGCTTTGCGTGATTTGGTAGCAAAAGAAAAGCCGCACTTAATTGTGCCGGAAATTGAAGCGCTCAACACCAGCACGTTGGCCGATATTGAAGCAGCGGGCATTGCCACAGTAATTCCAACTGTAAAAGCAGTGCAATTAACAATGAACCGTGAAGGCATTCGTCGGCTGGCCGCGGAGGAATTGCAATTACCGACTTCACCCTATGCGTTTGCCAGAAGTGAGGCTGAACTACAGGCGGCCATTGACGCAGGCATTGGTTACCCTTGTTTTATCAAACCGACCATGTCGTCATCAGGCAAAGGGCAATCGCGCATTACACAGGCGGATGAAGTGAAAACGGCTTGGGAATATGCAGGTAAGGGAGGGCGCGTGAACCAAGGTGTGGTGATTGTGGAAGGTCAAATTGATTTTGATTATGAAATCACCTTGCTGACAGTGCGTGCTAAAAATGCACAAGGCGATATTCAAACTTACTTCTGTGAACCCATCGGACATGTGCAGAAAAATGGCGATTATGTAGAAAGCTGGCAACCGCAGGCCATGACAGTTGGCGCACTGGAGGAATCAAAACGCATCGCTAAGGCGGTGACGGATAGTTTGGGTGGACTTGGCTTATTTGGTGTAGAACTGTTTATTAAAGGCGATAAAGTCTGGTTTAGTGAAGTTAGCCCGCGCCCGCATGACACCGGCATGGTGACAATGTGTAGCCAGCGCTTTAGTGAGTTTGAATTGCATGCGCGTGCCATTTTAGGTTTGCCCGTGGATGTAAGCCTGCGTGAGGCAGGCGCGAGCGCCGTGATTTACGGCCAACATGAATCGAAAAGTTTGGCGTTTGAAGGTGTAGATGCAGCCTTAGCGGTACCCAACAGTGACATTCGTTTATTTGGTAAACCCGAGTCTTTTGTGAAACGCCGCATGGGCGTGGCTTTGGCAACAGGTAGTGATGTTGAAGAAGCAAGAAGCCGCGCGATATTGGCGGCAAGTTTTGTTAAACCTAAAATAGCCTAGCTGTAGGAGCGATTTTTAAATCGCGAAAGTAATGTTGGTATAATCATCCTGATCTTCGCGATTTAAAAATCGCTTCTACAAATGATGATTGAAAATAATGCTCAATAAAATTGAAGAAACAGGTAGCGATAAACGCACATTTTTTGAACTGCTTGGTGGTGAAGAAAACGGCATCGCCAATATTCGCCAGTTAGTAGAAACCTTTTACGATGTGATGGAAAGCGACCCCAAAGTGGCGCCGATACGCGCCATGCACCAGCCAGACTTAACCTCAGCGCGTGAAAAACTGTTTATGTTTTTAACCGGTTGGACAGGCGGGCCGCAACTCTATATCGAACGCTATGGACACCCCATGTTGCGGGCGCGGCATTTGCCGTTTCCTATTGATGCGTCTGCGCGTGACCAGTGGATGTATTGCATGATTAAAGCCATGCACCAGTTGGAGTTTGACGAAAACTTGATGACAAAGCTGGCCAGCCAGTTGTATGGCGTGGCTGATTTTATGCGTAATCAGGCAGAAAAAAACTAGATTAATTTGCGCGTCATATTTGCGCAAAAAACTTCAAAAAAGCCTTCAATTATCACCGAGGAAAAATTTATGCCCTGCGAGCCTTTATTTATAAGGCTTCCAGAGCATCGAAAAAGGTTGTGCTAAATTACTTGTTAGAAACTAAGCCGCCCAGCAACGCAGCAACGGCAGTTTTTCTAGTAGAGGCCGGCCGGGCATTGGCTGCTTGAATTTGATTGCTTGCTTCGTAAGGTTTATCAAACCAAGGGTCAGTTGCTTTCTTTTTTGCCGGCATGCGCTGTGTGGCACCTTCATGGCTGGTGCGCGTTGTTTTGCTGTGACGACTGCTATCTTTTTGAAGGTCAGATGACGGTTTTGGACTTGGCTTTTCAATGTGAGCCGTGATTTTAATAATACTTTTTTTAATCAGTTTTTCAATTTCAGTTAAGTATTTTTCTTCTTCTTCACTCACCAATGAAATGGCAATGCCACTTGCTCCTGCGCGGCCTGTGCGGCCAATACGGTGAACGTAGTCTTCAGGCGCACTCGGAATTTCATAGTTAATTACCATAGGTAATTCGCTAATATCCAAGCCCCTTGCTGCTACGTCGGTTGCAACTAAGGCCATGATTTTTCCTGCTTTAAAAGCATCGAGAGCTTCAATGCGCTCTTTTTGCGTTTTATCGCCATGAATGGCATCAGCCGCAATGCCGCTTTTGGCTAGGCTACGGCTCAAGCGGCTTGCCGTGATTTTTGTTTTGGTAAACACAATCACTTGGCTCGTACTTGCCTCTTTAAGTAGCTGAACAAGTAGTGCCTCTTTATCACGTTGCGCAACTTGGTACACTTGTTGTGTCACATTATCATTGGTTGCGTTACTGCGCGCCACTTCAATCAAGGTTGGTTTCGTTAAAAAGTCATCCGATAACTTTTTGATTTCATTTGAAAATGTGGCAGAAAACATTAAATTTTGGCGCTGTTTGGGTAACAGCGCCAAAATGCGTTTTAAGTCGGGCATAAAGCCCATGTCTAACATACGGTCAGCTTCATCTAGTACCAACATCTGTACTTGATTTAACTGCAAAGTTTTTTGTTCGATATGATCCAGCAGGCGGCCAGGCGTTGCGACCAAAACTTCTACGCCGGTTTTTAAGTGCGGCGTTTGGGTTTTAATGTCTACCCCTCCAAACACCACCAACGAGCGTAAAGCAGTATGTTTGGCATACGCTTTTACGCTGGCTTCTACCTGAATAGCCAACTCGCGCGTGGGCGTTAAAATGAGCGCCCGCACAGGGTGTTTAGCAGGTGAAGTGCTGGTGTTGGCTAACGGCAGTAATTTCTGCAACAAAGGCAATGCAAACGCCGCAGTTTTACCTGTGCCTGTTTGCGCGCCTGCCATCACATCGCCCCCAGCCAATGCAACTGGAATAGCTTGCACTTGGATGGGCGTAGGCGTGGTATAGCCAGATTCAGTGAGTGCTTTGAGCAACTCAGGCGCGAGGCCCAAGTTATCAAAGTTTAAAAGCTGCGTTACTTCTGTTTCAGAAATTACATTTTCAGTCATGTGTTGAAATTTATCTAATATGAAAATTATGCAAAGCTACGTGGACGACGCGGTGCGCTGCTGCCACCTGCATTTGCATTGCCAAAGCTGCGAGAATCGCTGTGATTACGGCCAGCAGGGCGGCTATCTGTTCTGCTATCACGGCGAGCAGTATCTGCACGGCCTTCAAAACGTGCACCTAGCACGCGATTGTCGTTGCGTGGCGCGCTATTTTGGCCATCACGCGGAAACGGTTTTTTGCCAAAAGCAGCGGCATCACCAAAACTGCGGTTTGGCGCAGGTGCGTTTGAGCGTTCAGTATTGGCACGGTCACGGCCACCATTGGCATTGCGATCACCAAAACTACGTGGACGGTCACTTGCTGGTCTTTCAGAGCGGTTAAATTCTGGGCGAGGTGCAAACCCTGCTGAATTGCCATTGGCTTCACGCGGAGCAGATTCGCGGTTACCGCGCGTTTCACTACGACCTTCAAAACGGTTTTCATTGCGGCCAAAGCTACGTTCTTCACGTGGTTTAAAACCACCGCGACCACCTGGTGCATGTGAACGCTCATTGCGCGCATTGCGGTCTTGACCGCGTTTGCCACTTGGTGCGTCAGATTTCATTGGGCGTTTTGGCTCAAAGCCTTCAATCACGGCAGCTTCCATACGGTTGCCGGTAAATTGCTCGATTTTGCGTAGCAAATGGCGGTCTACGTTAGAGGCAAATGAAATGGCAATCCCTGTGTTACCAGCACGGCCAGTACGGCCAATACGATGCACGTAATCTTCAGCAAACTTTGGCAAATCGTAATTGATTACGTGTGTAATGCCATGCACATCAATACCGCGCGCAGCAACATCGGTTGCCACTAACACTTTAACGTCACCATGGCGCAATTTAGTTAAAGTACGGTTACGTGCGCCTTGCGTCATGTCGCCATGTAGGGCAGCGGTTTTGTGGCCAGCAGCATATAAGTCTTCAGCCAATACATCGGCGTGGCGTTTGGTGCTGGTGAAAATAATCGCTTGATTCACTTCAGGCGCAATTAACAAATGCTCAAGCAATTTGTTTTTGTGCGTCATGTCATCCACATAATGCAAACGTTGCTCAATGTTGGCATGTTTTTCACGTTGTGCCGCCACTTGAATTGATTTTGGATTTTTCAAGATTTGTTTAGCAATGCGTGCAATGTCACCATCTAATGTGGCTGAGAATAACAACGTTTGGCGCTCAGGCGTCAATTGCTCACAGATACGCTCAACATCAGGTAAAAAGCCCATATCCAGCATGCGGTCTGCTTCATCTAAAATAAGCATTTGCAAGCGAGATAAATCAATGCGGCCGCGCTCCATGTGGTCTAATAAACGGCCAGGGGTGGCGACTAAAATATCTAACGGTTGTGATAATAATTTGTTTTGCAGTGGGTATGGCATACCACCCACAATGCTTACCGTACGGGCGCGCATATGTTTGCCGTATTTACGGGCAGCTTCATTGACTTGCGCAGCGAGTTCACGGGTTGGCGTTAGCACTAAAATGCGTGGGCCACGGCTTTTTGATTCGTGTGGGGTTGCGAGCAAGTTCAATGCTGGCAACATAAATGCAGCGGTTTTACCTGTACCAGTTTGGGCTGAGGCCATCAGGTCGTGGCCTTCTAATACCACAGGAATTGCCTGCGCTTGCACGGCAGTAGGGGTGGTGTAACCAGACTCTTCAATAGCGCGAAGGATGGCAGGATTTAAATTTAATGATTCAAAAGACAAAGTAGTCCCTTTCAAAAGCTGTTTTTATAAAAAACAATAATAAAGGGCGCGAGTAAATGCATTCTAGTTTGCAGTTGTGTTAAATCAATGACACCACGCAAAAAAACATAACGCAAAAAGCAATTTTTAAAGACTTTAAAATAAATTCTTCAAGCTTTATTTACCAGCGCACGGGCACAGCCGCTAACCAGTAAAAGATAGATTTAATGGAATCAAATCTAAAGAATAGTCACTTCAAAAGTTCACGAGTGACAGAGGGTCAGGGCAATGAATCTAAAACTATAAATTACATTTAAGTTTTAAGTTGTGCGCATTATAGGCACAAATTTAAAATTGTCAAAGGTTTATTGTGGTTAATGTGTTAAAATCGCCGCCTTTCAATGAACTGGCTACAAATATATGTCTCGCAATTTACGTAATGTCGCAATCATCGCCCACGTTGACCATGGTAAAACCACCATGGTGGATAAACTTTTACAACAAGCAGGTACTTTTTCATCCCACCAAGCGGTAACTGAGCGTGTGATGGACAGTGGCGATATTGAAAAAGAGCGTGGTATTACCATTTTGGCTAAAAACACTGCCCTGACTTATGAAGGCACACACATCAATATTGTGGATACACCGGGCCATGCGGACTTTGGTGGCGAGGTTGAGCGTGTGTTGGGCATGGTGGATGGTGTGGTGCTGTTGGTTGATGCGGTTGAAGGCCCAATGCCGCAAACGCGTTTTGTAACGAAAAAAGCTTTGGCACTTGGTTTAAAACCAATTGTGGTCATCAATAAAGTAGACCGTCCTGGTGCGCGTACGGATTGGGTGATTAACCAAACGTTTGATTTATTTGCTAATTTAGGCGCAACGGATGAACAGTTAGACTTTCCGATTGTGTATGCCTCCGCCATTAATGGTTATGCCATGTTAGACATGAACAAGCAAACCGATAACATGCGTGCTTTGTTTGAAACAATTATCAGCTATGTATCACCGCCCGTGGGCGACAGTAGCGCGCCACTACAAATGCAGATTTCAGCGCTGGACTACTCAACTTACACAGGTCGTTTAGGCATTGGCCGTATTACCAACGGTAAAGTGAAACCTGGCCAAGCCGTTGCCGTAATGAATGAAGACAAGCAAATCGCTACAGGTAAAATTAACCAAGTGCTTGGTTTTAAAGGCTTGGAGCGTGTGGCGGTTGAAGAAGCCGAGGCGGGTGATATTGTCATTATTTCAGGTTTGGATGATATTGGTATTGGTTTTACCATCTGTGACCGTGATAAACCTGTTGGTTTGCCGCATTTAGGTGTGGATGAGCCAACTTTGACGATGGACTTTATGGTGAACACTTCACCGCTCGCGGGTACTGAAGGTAAATTTGTGACTTCACGTCAAATTCGTGACCGCTTAACTAAAGAATTATTAGTTAACGTGGCGTTGCGTGTTGAAGATACGGCTGATAATGATGTGTTCCGTGTTTCTGGCCGTGGTGAATTGCATTTGACAATCTTATTAGAGAATATGCGCCGTGAAGGATTTGAGTTGGCCGTGGGCAAACCAAAAGTTGTGTTCCGTGAAATCAACGGTGAAAAATGTGAGCCGTATGAAATTTTAACGGTGGATTTGGAAGATGAAAACCAAGGTGCAGTGATGGAAGAACTGGGTCGTCGCCGTGGTGAAATGCAAAATATGGAGTCTGACGGCAACGGCCGTACGCGTTTAGAGTACAGAATTCCTGCACGCGGTTTGATTGGTTTCCAAGGTGAATTTTTAACCTTAACGCGCGGTACAGGCTTAATGGCGCATATTTTTGATGAATACGCACCGGTAAAAGCCGATATGCCAGGCCGTCGTAATGGCGTGTTGATTTCAGCTGAACAAGGTGAAGCAGTGGCTTATGCCTTATGGAAACTGCAAGATCGCGGAAAAATGTTCTCAAGCCCGGGCGACAAGCTGTATGAAGGCATGGTGATTGGTATTCATAGCCGCGATAACGATTTGGTGGTAAACCCGATTAAAGGTAAACAACTGACCAACGTGCGTTCATCTGGTACCGATGAAGCAGTACGCTTGATTACACCAGTCGCGTTAACGTTAGAAAGTGCCGTAGAATTTATTGATGATGACGAGTTGGTAGAAATTACGCCAAAAACCATTCGTATCCGTAAACGCTATTTGCTAGAGCACGAGCGTAAACGTGCTTTTAAAGAGTAATTTTTTTCATCTGCTTAGCAGATAAATGAAAAGCCCAGCGCTAACACGTTGGGCTTTTTTATGGTCTAATTTTGCTCAGAATGAGCGTTTTTGCTGATTAAAATTTAAGCATACAAATCGTGCTTAACATCCCAAAAAACGCCCGAGGACTTTTTGATGCCCTGCGAGCCTTATAAATAAAGGCTTGCAGGGCAGCGTAAAAGGGTTGGTGAATATTAGGGCATGTAAAATCATTATTTTAATGCTTGAAAGCGCAGATTTTTTATTGAAAACGTAGCGCTTCTATTGGATTCATACGGGCGGCTTTTCGGGCAGGATAGTAGCCAAAAAATATACCTACACTGGCGGCGACGGCAAACGCAATCATGACCGAATAACCTGAAATAACCACCGCTGCTTGCGTAATGATATTGACGAGCACGGCACCGCTGATGCCAAGAATGAGGCCAATGAAACAGCCGATGACAGAAATCACAATCGCTTCGAGTAAAAACTGCAGCAAAATATCGCGCTCTCTAGCACCTATGGCCATCCGAATGCCAATTTCACGCGTACGTTCTGTGACCGACACCAGCATGATGTTCATAATGCCGATGCCGCCGACCAGCAATGACACCGAAGCAATCGCGCCGAGTAACAGTGACATGGTGCGTGTGGTTTCAGCGGCAGAATTGGCTACTGCGGTGAGGTTGCGTACATTAAAGTCGTTGTCAGCCCCTTCGCGAATACTATGGCGCTGCTTCAATAAGCTGTTGATATTTTGCTCTACCATTGGCATGAGTTCAGGCGTATTGGCTTGTACCATGACTTGCCGTACGCTGCCGGCAAATTGGTTGCCAAGTATTTTGCGCTGCGCAGTGGTGAGCGGCATGATGATGGTGTCATCCTGGTCGCGGCCATCTAAACTTTGGCCTTTGCGTTTGAGTACGCCTAGCACCACAAACGGGTTTTGTTTGATGCGGATGGTTTTGCCGATGGGGTCAGTGTCGCCAAAGATATTATCTACCACCGTTTTACCTACGAGCGCGACTCGGGTGGCAGAGCGCATGTCAGATTCTGAAAATACATAGCCGTCAGCAAGTTCCCACACGCGTATATCTAAGTAACTTGGTGTTGTACCAATAATGCTCGTACTCCAATTGGTATTGCCGTACACCACTTGCGCATTGCCCATGCTAATGGGCGCAACATTGCTTACCCCGTCTAACTCGGCAATGGCATTCGCGTCAGCCACTGTCAGCGTGCTGGTGTTGCCACTGCCTGACCGTGCACCTCCAGAGGTGGATGAGCCTGAAAGCACAATAAAAAGATTGCTGCCCATGGCGTTAATGGATTGTTTCACAGATTCTTGCGCGCCTTGCCCAACGGCCATCATCAGCACCACTGAACCCACGCCAATCACCATGCCCAACATAGTGAGAAACGTACGCATGCGATTGGCACCCATGGCGCGCCAAGCTTCACCTAACATCGCGGAAAACATTAGCTTATCTCCGCAGCTTCTGTCAGCTGAATCTCTGATTTGCTGCGTTTATCATGCACAATGCGCCCATCTAAAAATCGTACCTGACGGCTGGCATGCGCGGCAATATCAGATTCATGCGTGACTAAAATGATTGAAATGCCCTCAGCATTTAATTCTGAAAAAAGCGTCATAATTTCTTTACTGGTCGCGCTGTCTAGGTTACCTGTTGGTTCGTCAGCCAAAATTAGCCGTGGCCGATTCACCAGCGCACGCGCAATGGCCACGCGTTGCTGCTGCCCGCCTGAAATTTGGTTTGGAAACGAATATAGATGCTGGCCTAAGCCCACTTTTTCTAATAGCAGTTTTGCCCGTGCTAAGCGTTCAGTTTTGCTGATTTTTGAATAGACTAATGGCAAGGCTACGTTATCTAACAGGGTCGTGCGCGAGAGTAAGTTAAAACCTTGAAATACAAAGCCGATGGTTTGGTTACGCACTTGGGCGAGTGCGTTAGCATTGAGCATTGCTACTGAATGTTCATCTAACAGATATTCACCGCTGGTAGGTTGATCCAAGCAACCTAGAATGTTCATAAAAGTGGATTTTCCTGAGCCGGATGGCCCCATAATCGCCACAAAGTCACCTGCATCCATCACAAAATTAACATCTTTCAGCACATGGATGGTGCCGGCGATGGTGGTGTAATCTTTGTGCAAATCATGCACTTGCACCAAACGCATTAAAACATCCTAAAGCGCATATTGCTGGTCGGTGTACTCGCAGCAGTTTCATCAGTTTGGTTTTCGCCCACAATGACTTTGTCATTTACGGTGAGCTTTGGGCTACTGATTTCTGTCGTTCGGCCATCCGAAATGCCAGTTTTCACTTCAATCGGCGTGAGTTTTCCATCAGCAATGATGTAAATCTTACCGCGTGAAATATCGTCCTGACTGGCCTTTTTTCTGCCACGCATTTGGCCATTATTCGATTGATTCGCGTCAATATTTTTATCTGTACTTGCTTTACCAGCGCTTGCGCTACCGTTTGATTGCGTATCATCCAATTTTGGTTTAAACCGAAGCGCGGCATTGGGCACAAGCAGCACATTATCATGTTTATTGACCATGATATTCACATAAGCTGTCATGCCAGGCAGTAATATTTGCTCAGAGTTATCTACCGAAACAACAACATTGTAAGTCACCACGTTTGACGTTACCGTTGGGTTGAGGCGCAGTTGTTTGACTACGCCATTAAAACTGCGGTTTGGAAAAGCATCCACATTAAATTTAACGGCTTGCCCCACTTTAATATTGCCAATGTCCGCTTCGGCAAAGCTGGTGTCAATTTGCATTTTAGATAAATCCTGCGCAATTTTAATCAGCGTTGGCGTTTGAAAACTGGCGGCAACCGTCTGCCCCACATCCACCACACGGTCTACCACCACACCAGAAACCGGCGAACGTATCACAGAGTAGCTTTGGTTAGTTTTGTCACGCTGCAACTGACCTCGCACCGTGGCTAATTGTGCGCGGGTAGATTTCAACGCTTGAGTCGCTTGGTCAAGCTCTTGTTTAGAAACATATTCCTGCGCATAGAGGGTTTGCATGCGGGCTTCATTCGCCTGTGCTAAATCAACGGAGGCCTGAACATTTTGTACCGCACCTTGCGATTGGGCAATTTGCGCGGCAAATAGTGCGTCATCTAACTCAAGTAAGATTTGGCCTTTTTCAACGTGGTCGTTAAAGTCTACATAAAGCTTGCTGACGCGGCCTGAAACCTGTGCGCCTACGCTAATCAGCGTGACAGGGTTTAGCGTGCCATTGGCTGAAACACTTTGCGCCACATCACCTTGCGTAATTGTTTGCAACCGAAAGCGTTGCTCTAGCGGAACTGTGGTGCGCTTTTGAAAGTAATAATAGCCGCCAGCTACTAAACCAATTAACACCGCAAATATAATGATTTTTTTAATGGTTTTTTGCATGCTTATTTTTCCACAGCAGAAGTGGGCCGTGCGCCCGCAGGTAAAGATTGAATCATGGCATAGTCGAGCCCGCCAATGGATTGTGCAAGCGTGGCGCGCGCGATGTTCCAATTAAGGGTGGCCTGCA
>JAKQTB010000224.1 GCA_029569495.1 Pseudomonadota bacterium
ACCCGCCAGCACAGAGCTACAAGACGCAGATGCGGCTTTACGCCGCGCCGCACAAACGGCAAAAAAACTGGCAGAGCAAAATGGCACGCCTTATGTGGTGGCTGAATCCAACACGAAAAATCAACAGCAGTCAGCTATAAAAAATAAACAATAACACTGAGTGAATTTAATGACCATTAAAGCGAAGCTAGAAGCCAGCCTAAAAGACGCAAAACCCGCCGAAACCTTTCAATTTGAACGCCACGGCTACTTTGTGGCCGATAGAAAAGAGAGTGTGGCGGGTAAGCCCGTGTTTAATCGGACGGTGACGTTGAAGGATGCTTGGCAGAAGTAAGCTTTTTATCTGAAATAGAAATGAAAAAAATCATCATTATCGCAGGGCCAAACGGCGCAGGAAAAACCACCTTCGCCCGTGAATACCTGCCTAATGAAGCCAATTGCCCCATTTTTATTAATGCAGATTTAATTGCCGCTGGCCTAGCCCCTTTTGCACCAGAAACCGCCAGCATTAAAGCGGCACGGCTGATGCTTAATGAAATTAAAACTAACGTAAAAGCAGGCAATAGTTTTGCCTTTGAAACCACGCTCTCAGGTAAAACTTACGCAAAAGATATTTTGGAATGGAAAAAGCTCGGGTATCACATTACCTTGTTTTTTCTAAGCATTGCCCAATGCTGACTTTGCCGTAAACCGCGTAGCCGCAAGAGTGGCTACAGGCGGTCACAACATACCAGAAGCCACCATACGCCGCAGATTTAAAACAGGCTTGCAAAATTTTCATGGGTTTTACAAATCACTAGCAGATTCTTGGTCTTTATATGACAATTCACATCCACAACCCATTTTGCTAGAAACTGAGGTGAAATAATGCACAACGAGATAATACCAGCCAGCAAAGAGCTACAAGACGCAGATGCTGCTTTACGCCGCGCCGCGCAAACGGCAAAAAAACTGGCAGAGCAAAATGGCACGCCTTATGTGGTGGCTGAAACTAAAAGTAATGATAAGTTGCACCAACATAATGATTTAAATAAATAATTACATACGGCGCATTACACATTCGTTTATGCGCCCTGCGCGGGCTTAGCGGATACTTTATATATGAAGCCCGAATGAGCTATAGACGCTCAGTGTAGCAACCACCTATTATGGGTTTAATATTAATTAACTCATTAAAGACAGTATGAAACTTTCAATCCAGAATCAAGCTATAAATTCAATAATTAAAGCAGGTGTCGGTCTTATTATATTGGCCCTGCCACAGTACGCTAATGCGGAAATAGTGCATGCAACGTTCAACTGGACAGGTACAGGAGGCTATAGCACTCAAGGCCAGTTCTCTTTCGATAATGACGCTGCCTTTCATAACCTTGTAACTGAAAACAACGGTGCTCTAAAAGATTTAAATTGGTCTGCATCCAAAGATGGATTGCTAATTTATAGTGAAACTGTGGTTTTAAATTCAGTCACTGAGGCCAGGAATCAGTTTTTAGATTTTAACTATGATGTGAGTTCTAACATCATAACCATGATTGACACGGGAGCACCCTCAAGTTGGTTTACTAATCGCATTGATTACACAAATGTGTCATATTCCAGCGAATTACAAATTAGAGATTTAAACCTTAGTAATAACGAAGAAAACGTTGTTGTCTCATTAGATAATGCTGTCTCCGCGGTTCCAGAACCATCGACCTACGCACTGATGGGCATTGGACTTATATTAATTGCAGGATATAACTTTCGCCGACAAAATCAAGTTTGAACTTGACGATAATTGCTTAGTGATCAGCCAAAGCTAACCCACTCACAAGCTATAAACTATTAAACTATGATGTACAGGTAAATTTAAGTGTTGGGTATATAAACAAAGGAACTTTATGAGTGAGCATGAAATTGATATAAATCGCCGTTCAATCTTAGGGGCTGGAGTAATCTCCGCTTTAGCATTTATGACTGGATGTGCCACGCAGGTGAAAAATACTGGTCCGATTCAAGTTGATGTTTCTGACGTTAAAGATGTACCAAGTTTGATTGTAGC
>JAKQTB010000124.1 GCA_029569495.1 Pseudomonadota bacterium
ATCAGCAAAAATGCACAGGGCCGTTATGTGTTAAATCTGGCGACTGATTCCATACAAGCTGACATAGTTTCTATTTGTTCTTTTATTGTAGAGCCTGAAGATTTAGTGATTACGTTGGCTTCTGCTGGCACTGTAGCGCCAGCAACGATAGAAACTGCTACGCCAGTACCAGATGCTGGTTATGGTTTTTTTGATGATGATATTCCAACGTTTGCTTCTGCAGGTTCAAGTGCCACAGGAGCAACTTCGGTAACTGCACCAAACACAGCTGCATCAGTCAACAAAACAAGTAAATCAAATGAAGGCAATAAAGAGACTGTTAAAATTCATGAAGAAGTCGGTTACGGCTTATTTGCAACAGAAGGCAAAGAAAATGAAGAAGAAGGTTACGGCTTCTTTGCGCCATTCCAACCACACCCAGATGCCACGGTCGCAACACTGATTGGTGACGATACGGTACTCACTGAAGCGAACTCTGGCAAAGCTCCAGTTGAAAAAGTAGAAGTAACTCAAACAGAGACTAATGCTACAACAGTAGCCAGTGCAGCCGCAGAAAAAAGAAACGCAACCCGTCGCGAATCAGATAAAGCCCCAGCAACTACAGAAACCTCATCCATTCGTGTGGGTGTAGAAAAGGTTGACCAACTCATTAACCTTGTGGGCGAACTCGTAATTACCCAAGCGATGATTGAGCAACGCATCAGCGCGCTCGATCCGGTACAGCATGAATCTCTCATCAACAGCGTAGGGCAACTTACACGCAACACCCGTGACCTACAAGAGTCTGTCATGTCGATTCGTATGATGCCGATGGATTTTGTTTTCTCACGCTTCCCACGTATGGTGCGCGATTTGGCTGGCAAGTTAAGTAAAAAGGTCGAGTTTGTTACCGTTGGTGCGGCAACTGAATAAGACAAAGGCCTCATTGAACGTATTGTTGACCCATTGACCCATTTAGTGCGCAATAGTGTAGACCACGGCATTGAAACGCCTGAAAAACGTCGCGCTGCTGGCAAGTCAGAAACTGGCACGCTCACACTTTCAGCCTCGCATAAAGGTGGCAGTATTGTCATTGAAGTGACTGACGATGGCGCAGGGCTCAACCGTAACAAGTTACTTGAAAAGGCTGCTAAAAATGGCTTATCAGTAAGCGAAAATATGACAGACGCTGAAGTGTTTAATCTCATATTTGCACCAGGTTTTTCTACTGCAGAAGTGGTCACCGATGTGTCTGGTCGTGGTGTGGGCATGGACGTTGTGAAACGTAACATTACTGCCATGAATGGCGTGGTAGAAATTCGTTCAGCCCTTGGATTTGGCACAACGATTTCAATCGCACTGCCACTCACGCTGGCTATTTTAGATGGCATGTCCGTGTCATTAGGTAATAGTGTTTATGTTATCCCGCTTAATTTGATTGTTGAAACGCTACAACCACGCGCTGAAGACATTAAAACCGTGACGGGTGAAGGCCGCATGGTACATGTGCGCGGTGAATATTTGCCCATTATTGCACTGCATAGTTTATTTAATCATCACACCGATATTACCGACCCAACGCAAGGCGTGTTGGTGTTGATTGAAGCTGAGGGTAAAAAATCTGCCCTTTTTGTAGACCGTTTGGTTGGCCAGCAACAAGTTGTGATTAAGAGCTTAGAAACAAACTACCGTAAAGTGCAGGGCGTCTCTGGCGCCACCATTATGGGTGATGGTTCAGTGGCTTTAATTCTTGATGTCCCAGCCATTATCCAAATGGGCCAAACAGCGAATTACATCACAGGGGCAATTCCATTTGCTAATTACCAAAATAAAGCAGTGGAAACACAACTCATCTAAACATAGCACTAAAAGTTAAAAAATTAAGGAGTCATCACAATGAGCATGAATACAG
>JAKQTB010000019.1 GCA_029569495.1 Pseudomonadota bacterium
CAGCAGCAAAGTTCACCACCGCGCATGGCTTATGCTCGGCCAACAGTTTTGATACCAAGGCTTGGTCGCCGATATCGCCGTGCACAAAAACATGCTGTGGATTTTGCTGAATTTCAACTAGGTTTTCTAAATTACCAGCATAGGTCAATTTATCTAAATTAACGACAGTGCCTAAGCCCTGTTTAACCCAAGCTAACACAAAATTAGCCCCAATAAACCCCGCACCGCCTGTCACAATAATGGTTTGATTCATTTTATCTCTTTCTTAAAATTAAACTTCAATACAATTTCTAACCACAATTTAAAATTCTTAATGCTTTGGCATTTCTTCTTCTAATGTTCGCCACACACAGGCTCCTGATTTAGCCAGTGAGGCTAAATACTCTCGGTGTGCGACTTCTTCTTCTGCGCTAACACGCTTAATCATCAGCGGCAAATTCTGCTGCAACGCACGCGCCTCCATACTGATTTGCGGTTGGTTTAATTCCATCATTAAGCTATCTTGGCCGCGCGTCATCGCCATGTAAACGTCCGCCAGCAATTCGGCATCTAGCAATGCGCCATGCAACGTGCGCTTAGAGTTATCAATACCAAAATGCTTACACAGCGCGTCTAAGCTGTTGCGTTGCCCTGGCCGCATTTCTTTGGCTATTTTAAGCGTATCGGTAATCTTAGCCGCAATAGACTCTACTGGCTTTTGGTCAATTAGGCCAAATTCCATATTTAAAAAACCCACATCAAACGGTGCGTTATGCATGATGAGTTCAGCATCGGCAATAAAGGCAATTAAATCATGCGCAATATCAGCAAATCGTGGCTTATCTTGTAAAAACTCGAGTGAAATGCCATGCACTTCTTGCGCGCCTTGGTCAATTTCACGGTCTGGGTTTAAATAGTAATGAAAATGCTGTTTAGTCAATCGGCGATTCACCACTTCTACTGCCGCCACTTCAATCACACGGTGACCTTGCGCATGGTATAAACCTGTCGTTTCAGTATCTAAAAAAACTTGCCTCATTTTTCATTCTCATTTTGTAATACTTGTGCCACGCCGAGATTAGCGAGCATATCAGCGCGTTCATTGCCCACGTTCCCTGCGTGCCCTTTCACCCATACCCATTGCACCGTGTGCTGCTGGGCAAGCGTATCTAAAACGCGCCATAAATCATCATTTTTCACAGGCTTTTTATCTGCGGTGCGCCAATTGCGCGCTTTCCAGCCAATAATCCATTCAGAAATGCCTTTTTGCACGTAAACGGAATCGGTAAACACTTTGGCATGACAAGTACGGTTTAAGGCCTCTAACGCGCGAATCACTGCCGTCAATTCCATACGATTATTGGTTGTGAGCGGCTCGCCACCAAACAACTCTTTTTCTTTGCTGCCATAACGAATCCACGCACCCCAACCCCCTGGACCAGGATTGCCTTTACATGCGCCATCTGCGTAAATTTCAACTTCTGTTTTGCTTCCAATTGCTTGACTACTCATCTGTTTGTGATCATTCAAAAACCTGTGCTTTGCATACACTAAACGGCATTATAGTGCATTCAATACACAACGCGTAATAGCCCAACTAGCCAATTGGTTTAATCCATGATTGATTATTTTTGTTAAAAATTGATATTCTCGGTTTTAAGGTAATAAAGCCATTCAGTATTGATGAATTGAATGTAGAATGAAACTGTCAACGAAGCATGATTTAAGTACGTTGATGCACTTGCACTTTTGCATTTTCTTTATTCAAAAGAAGGATACAAAATATGAACAAGACCAGCCAATTTATTAGCAAAAAATCCAAACTCACAGTGATTACCAGCTTAACGCTTGTAACCTTACTTGCTACCGCATGTGGCACCGTAACAGGCGCTGCTGTTGGTGCGGGTGCGGGCGCTGCCGTTGGTGCCGGCACAGGCCATGGCGCCAAAAAAGGCGCGTTAATCGGCACGGGCATTGGTGCTGCCGTCGGCGCAGTTTACGACATCACAAAATAATGGAGACGAACATGCATATTGTTAAACAATTCATCTTGGTTGCTGCCATCGCTTCTGCCGTGGTCACTGGTGTAGCCGTTGCAGAAGACGCCGCTGTCACCTGTGCTACAACTGGCCAACCGGCTCAGCTAGAAGGTAAAGTGATCAATGTTGATACCACCAATGAAAAAATTACTGTGCGCGATAGCAACGGCACGATTCATGAGTTTCAAGCTTCTGTCGAAACCTTGCAGGAATACAAAGCAGGTGACACCATTAAAGCCAAATTAAGGTGTGAAAAGTAAGTGGATTATTGATAAGTTAGTGTAGAACAAATTGCAGTTGTGACATTACAAAAAAAGGTCAGTTTTACTGGCCTTTTTTATTTGTATTGAGCAATAAAATCATACGAGAAAAAAATACTGCCCTGTGAGCCTTATAAATAAAGGCTTGCAGAGCATCGAAAAAGGTTTGCATTTAATTTAGGCTTAAAAACCTATTTTGTTGCATCAGATTGTGAGGTCGTGTTTTGTGAAGTATTTGATTTTGGTCGCCTTGCCACCAGCGCAGATTTCAGTGGATGCGCTTTCCAATTTGGCTTGATTGGCGTCATGCCGACCACACGTTTTTTTGCAACAATTAAATACACACCCCCGCAGCGGGCGCCCAGTTTGTCCATAAAAGTAAAACGTTTATGCCAGCTGGCCTGCTCAAACGGTGGAATATGGCAGCGTTTATCTACCCACATTACTTCAAAACCTAGTAGTGCTAACCAATCTTTTAAGCGTGTCAGGCTAATAAATTCACCGTTCCAAGGATAAGTTTTATTTTTACAAAACCACGCATTCATACGCGCGGTTGCGCCCCAAGTGCTTGTTGGATTAAATCCGGAAATCAATAAATGGCCTTCAGGCATCATCACCCTTGCCGCTTCGCGCAAGGTTTGGTGGGGGCGTTCACTGAATTCCAAGCGATGCGGCAAGACGAGTAAATCAAGACTGGCATCAGCAAAAGGCAAAAAGTCATCGCAACAACTGATATGATGTGGCTGTGTTGCAGTAACGGAATCGGCGGATAGATAACGGTTAGGAATGCGCGAATTGCGCAATAAGTCCATGTGCAAACAACCCATTTGCAAGGCATTAAAGCCAAACAAATCAAACACTTCATTGTCATACCAAGCTTGTTCTTGGCTCAGTAAATAGCGCCCAGCGGTGCCATTAAACCAATCAGAATCAGGCCGTGTCTCTATTGACATTTACAGGTGTAAAACAAATGATAGCGACTATGCAACA
>JAKQTB010000029.1 GCA_029569495.1 Pseudomonadota bacterium
TTGATATCGGTGCAGTGAGTGCGGCTGGAAGTGCTGCAGAACGTGCTGGCCAATTGGTGAATGCGATTAACCAAGTATCTGGTCAAACCAACGTAGGCGCTTCATACGATAACGCGACTGGTCAAATCAGCCTACGTAGTACAGCTGGTGCAATTACTGTAGCAGGTACAACTAACTCTGCGACAGTGGCTGGTTTTGCTAACGGTGCAACTGCAGCAGTGGCGACTACAGGCATTAATGGCTTAGATATTTCTTCATACTCTGGTGCACAATCTGCTATCACACACATTGATGCTGCTTTAAAACAAGTCAATACTGCACGTGCTGATTTAGGTGCTGTACAAAATCGTTTCACATCAGTGGTAAGCAATTTGCAAACTTCTGTGGAAAACCTTTCAGCTTCTAAATCACGTATCGTAGATGCTGACTTTGCTGCTGAATCTGCCAACTTAACACGTGGACAAATCTTGCAACAAGCAGGTACGGCGATGTTAGCACAAGCAAACTCATTACCTAACGGTGTGTTAGCACTGTTAAGAGGTTAATGAATCGATTGGATAAAATGTAATTGAAAACCACAGGGTGAACAACCCTGTGGATTTTTGCAAAAGGATAACATCATGTTAAATACAACGTTAGATGTTTATGACAAAGTAAGAGTAGCGGCTGCATCGCCTATTAAAGCGAGCGGCCCATTGTCGTTTTCGACTGACTCAAAAGCCAAAGTAAAAGCTGCTGAAGCAAATGCACCAGCGCCTTTGATTGATGATGCAGCGTTAGCAAAAGCCGTGAAAATGCTTAATGACCATGTAGCGCCTGCACTGCAATCCATTGAATTTTCGATTGACCAAGAAACCGATCGTACCATTGTTAAAGTGGTGGATACGGCAACGCAAAAAGTATTACGACAAATTCCGAATGAAGAAGTGATTGCAATTTCTAAAACATTAGGAAAACTGCAAGGGCTAATGATTAGGCAAACTGCTTAGTATGCTCGGAATTTTGATTAAAGATTTTCAAACGATAGTCGTTAAGTAAGTATGTGTAGCAAGTTGTAATTTGCAGGGTATAGAGGAGTTTTGATATGGCAATTTCTTCAGCAGGTATTGGTTCAGGACTTGATGTCAATGGCATCGTGTCTAGCTTGATGGCGGCTGAACAAAGACCGTTGCTTGCGGTTGCCAAACAAAAATCAGGATTTGAATCTAAAATATCTGCTTACGGAATTTTAAAAAGTTCATTATCAAACTTCCAAAATGCAATCAGTACGCTTTCAGATCCTAAAAAGTTTAATGCGCAATCGGTCACTGCAGGTGACCCAAAAGTGTTTACTGCAACAGCCAGTGGTAACGCGACAAATGGCAATTATGGTGTTACGGTTAGTCAGTTAGCCTCTTCCCACAAATTGACAATGGCTGGCCTGCCAAATACTACTGATATTGTTGGCACTGGCGCTTTAACGATTTCATTTGGGACATTCAAACCTGCAACAGTCACACCTGCAGCACCAGCAAGCTTTACAGCCAATAGTGCGAAATCTGATATTACGATTCAAATCAATAGTTCAAATAACACGTTATCTGGCGTACGCGATGCAATTAATGCCACTAATGGTAGCGTTAGTGCCACTATTGTGAATGATGGCACTTCAAACCGATTAGTGATTACTTCAAAAGACACCGGTGAAGAAAATAGTTTGAAAATCGCTGTGGCAGATGATGATGGTAACTCACTGGATTCTTCTGGTTTATCACAACTTGCTTTCGATCCGCTTGCCAGCGCCGGCAGCGGCAAAAATATGTCGCAAAATCAAGCTGGTAAAAATGCACTACTTGAAATTGACGGAATAAGCATTTCTAAACCAAGTAACGTGATTAATGATGCAATTGAGGGCGTTACCCTAAATTTGTTAAGTGTTAGTAGC
>JAKQTB010000038.1 GCA_029569495.1 Pseudomonadota bacterium
GAGAGTTCATCGCTTTCTAAGCTTGCATTTTTCACAACTGTTGGGCGTAAGAAAATCACCAACTCAGTTTTTTTATTCGCATAATCACGTCCTTTAAAAATTTCACCAAACCCTTTAATGTCTGACAAGCCTGGCACTTTATCGGTGTTACGCTGTATCTCATCTTGCATCAAGCCGCCTAATATTGCTGTATTACCACTATTTACCTGCAAAAGAGACTCCATCTCTCGCACTTGAATTTGTGGAACTTGGCTAGCGATATTCGCTAACTGCGGGTTGGGGTCACGTACAAAACTCACCACGCGAGAAATGGTTGGGCGCACATTAATGTTCACCGCGCTGTTTTCATTAATTTGTGGCGTCACACTCATCACAATTCCCACTGGAACGGTATTTGGAGTGGTGGTTACGGTAGATAGTACGCCACCTTGCGTAGCCTGAGACTGCTGCGCTTGCACGGTAAAATATACAATGTTATCTACTACTTTTAAAATGGCGGTTTGATTATTTAGCACCATCAATTTTGGACTAGAAATCACCTTTGTGTCACCAAACTGTTTCAGTAAAGTGACGGAGGCAGCGAGGTTTCCAAGGGAGCTCACCGGATTTAAATACCCTATTGCAAAACCATTGCTGGCAGGGTTAATGCTAGGCCCTAAGGATTGCTGAAAGGTAAAACCACTGCTGGTCGCGGTATTGCCAAAACGGCTCCAATCAATCCCTGCCTGAAAACTATCATTTAACCGCACCTCGACAATCGTTGCCTCTATCAGTACTTGACGACGCGCACTGGACATGACTTTATCAATAAAGTCTTGAATCTTTTCATGCTGTTTATTTGTAGCACGCACATTGATAATGCCTGCCTCACGATTCACAATTACTGTACCAGCAAACAGGGTTTTAAATTCGTTACGGTCTTCTTCACGCTCACTTTTTAAATCCGCTACATTCGCTACCTCATCTTCTGCACTTTTACCTGCCTGGCCGGCCTTTGATTTCGTATTTGATTTACTTGAACTACCAGAACGGGTGATGAGAACTTCTTTATCAGTTTCAGCCAAAATATCTTTGAGATTTTTTTCTAACGTTTCCCAAAAGTGGCTTTTTGACTCGCTGGTCACTGAAGTACGCGAGCTATTATTCGCCCCATTGCCCGCACTGTTACTGATTGTGCCATTTGCCCCTGAACTTTGCGAAGCGCTCGAAATTTGTCCATCAGCCCCAATAAAACTCGTGGTGTCACGCGACATGTTGACATAGTCCACTTTATACGTCCGCAACACCGGCTGGTCTGGCGCAATCGTCAGTACATTATTTTGAATTTTGTAGGTTAAATCGACTTGTTTAGAGATACGCTCTAAAATTGCTGGTAATGTTTGATCCACTGCATTTAGGGTCACATTTCCTTTAATATTTGGATGAATATCCACATTAAACTTGCTATCTCGCGCAATGGCAAACAACACTTCTCTTACCGGTGTGTCGTACACCACAATGCTGTAAACAGGTTCTTTTGCCTTAGCTTTTGGCGGGGGCAGATAGGTGTTTTTTGTAATTGGTTTT
>JAKQTB010000053.1 GCA_029569495.1 Pseudomonadota bacterium
GTGCATCAAATGTGCCTTGTGACTGCATTATAAGTTCGCATACTTCACGTACCGCACCATGCCCACCAGATTTTAGTGTGATGTAATGTGCATGATCTAACACAAGCTGTGGTGAAGCCGGCACCGCAATAGCACAGCCACATTGCAACATGGGTGGCAAATCAACCACATCATCGCCCATAAAAGCACATTGCGTGGGTGTTAAGCCAGAAATTTTAACTAAGTCTTGAAAAGCTGTGAGCTTATCCTCGGCACCTTGGTAAAAATGGGCAACACCAGTGCTTTCAGCCCGTTTTTTAACGACATTCGAAGTACGTCCGGTAATAATAGCCAGTTCTACACCTGAAGCTTTAAGTAATTTCATGCCCAAGCCATCGTGAGAATGAAAAGTTTTGTATTCCTGTCCATCATCACCAATCGTAAGGCCACCATCCGTCATCACGCCATCCACATCCAATACCAATAGTCTGATGTTTTTTAAGCGGTGTTTGACTTCATCACTAATGCGCGTATTCAATGCTTGCATTTACACTACCTTTGCCAATAATAGATCGTGCATATTTAAAGCGCCCACCAATTTGCCCGCATCATCGATGACTAACAACGCGTTGATTTTACGTTGCTCCATGATTTCAACTGCTTCAATGGCCAGTTGATTTTGATGTATGGTGGTAGGGTTGCGGCGCATGACATCTTGGATGCTAGCGGTAGCGACATTCACATTTTTTTCAAAAGCGCGCCTTAAGTCGCCATCTGTGAAAATTCCGATGGGTTGCTGGTCTGCATCCACAATCGCCGTGAGTCCCAAACCTTTTCCGGACATTTCAAGTAGGCCTTGCCTGAGCGAGGCCTCTATTGAAACAGATGGAATTTGTGCCTCTTTGCGCATTAAGTCGTTCACATGGATGAGCAAGCGCCGTCCAAGGCTACCACCAGGGTGCGAGCGTGCAAAGTCTTCAGCGGTAAAGTCACGCTGATCCAGCACGCATAGCGCTAAGGCGTCGCCCAGTGCTAAGGTGACAGTACTGCTAGAAGTTGGCGCAAGTCCTAATGGGCAGGCTTCTTTGCTCACGCTCGCGCTTAGATGAATGTCAGCCGCCAGTGCTAAAGATGAGGCGTTATTTCCGGTTATTGCAATAATGCTCGCCCCCAACCGTTTTAGCGGAGTAATGATGGCCAACAGTTCATCGCTTTCACCAGAATTTGAAAGTGCGATGACAATGTCACCTGAGGTAATCATACCCAAATCACCATGACTTGCCTCGGCAGGATGCATAAAAAATGCAGGGGTGCCGGTGCTTGCCAAGGTGGATGCAATTTTTCCACCAATATGGCCTGATTTCCCCATGCCGCTGACCACCACGCGGCCCTTGCATTGCAAAATAAGCGCAACTGCATCAGAAAAATGCTGGTCGAGCCTATTGGCCAGCGCGTTAATTTCACTGGCTTCCAGTAGCAATACATCACGCGCCAACGATAAAGTTGGCTGCTTGGCGGTTACTTGCGTTTGCGTCTTAGGAAGTGAGGGCATTACTAAAAATGATTTCTTTAAATTGACATAACTACACATTAGTATAAAAGGGAAAGCGCGAGATATAAAGCCTTAATCAGCGTAAAAAGTGCTAAATATAGTAAAATCATTCAAAAATATTAGAATTAGGCACAAATTTTGCTATCGGCATTTTTTTGCTGTTTTTCTCTTCTAGTTATGAAACAATAGAGACCATTAAAATGGCCGCGCCAAAGATAGATTAAATGACAACCCATGTTTGACACCTTACCCCAAATTTTATTGTTATTAGTAAGCGCGGTGCTAGCGGTAGCGCTATTTCGTAAATTTCGCCTGCCTGCCATGCTGGCTTATTTTTTTGTAGGCGCAGTATTAGGCCCACATACTTTTGGTCTATTGCCTGATACTGAGGCAACACACGAGCTTGCAGAATTTGGCATTGTATTTTTAATGTTTAGCATCGGGCTTGAATTTAGCCTGCCGCAACTATACGCCATGCGTAAAAAAGTGCTGGGGTTAGGTGGTGCGCAAGTTGTATTGACCTTGGCGATTGTCATGGGCATTGCTAAATTAGCGGGTTTGGATTGGTCAGCCGCCTTTGTGGTGGGTGCGGCATTGGCTATGTCTTCTACGGCCATTGTTTCAAAAATACTCGCTGAGCGGGTTGATCTCAACTCGCGCCATGGCCGATTAAGTATCGGCGTGCTGCTTTTTCAAGACTTAGCCGTAGTGCCGGTACTGGTGCTGATTCCAGCTTTGGGCGCTGAAGGTGCCAAGCTTTTAGATGTGCTTGGCATGGCAATGCTCAAAGCTGCGGCCATGTTGTTGTTTCTATTTACGGTTGGCAAGTGGCTAATTAACCCTTGGTTTAACTTGGTTGCCAGCCAACGCTCGCGCGAGTTATTTGTGATGAATGTGCTGATGGTTACGTTGCTATTGGCTTATGTCACCAAATTAGCCGGGCTTTCCTATGCGCTGGGGGCTTTTATTGCCGGGATGCTGATTTCAGAGACTAAGTTTCGCTATCAGGTTGAGTCTGATATTTCGCCGTTCAGAGATATTCTCCTTGGGTTGTTTTTCATTAGTATTGGCATGCTACTGAACATGGCGCAAATACTTCAGCACATTGGCTTAGTTTTGCTGGTGCTCGTAGCTTTTGTGTTGCTTAAGGCGGTCATCGTGACGCTGGTGGTACGATTTGTAAAATACGAAATAGGTGTGGCGATTCGAACCGGCCTTATTTTGGCGCAAGCGGGTGAATTCGGCTTTGTGATTTTAGCCTTGGGCGTGGAACAAAAACTGATTGGTGGCGAGGCATTACAAGTCATTTTGGCGGCTTCATTATTATCTATGGTGATTGCACCATTGTTAATTCAGTACAACGGACGTATTGCACGCAAAATGGCGCGCAGTTACACGCGCAATAGTGGCCAAGTGGTGCAAGATATTGAAGATGTTGGCAAGCACATGCATAACCATGTGGTTATTTGTGGTTACGGCCGAAGTGGCCAGTATTTAGCGCGCTTTTTAATAGAAGAGCATATTCCATATGTGGCGCTGGATATTGACCCTACGCGTGTTTTAGAGGCCGCCGCAGCGGGTGAAAATGTAATGTTTGGCGATGCCGCAAGGCGCGCAGTGTTAGAAGCGGCCGGCAGTGCGCGCGCCAAAGCCTTAGTCATCAGTTATGCTGACAATCGCGCCGCCATGAAAATTTTGCATATTGTGCAAGAAAACTATCCGCACTTACCTGTGATTGTGCGCACTGTAGATGACTCAAATATGGAAGCCTTGCAGGCCGCAGGTGCGGCAGAAGTGGTACCGGAGATTCTTGAAGGAAGCCTAATGCTGGCTTCACATGCCTTAATGTTGATGGGTGTGCCATTAAATAAAGTAGTAAAGCGGATTCGCCTATTTCGTGAAGAGCGCTATAAGTTATTTAAAGGTTATTTTCATGGTATTTCGGATGTTGAAGAAGATGCCTTGGAAAAGCAGCAGGTTCGCCTGCACTCTGTGATTATTTCACCTGGAAGCTACGCCATTGGCAGGCGGCTTGCCGATATGCAATTAGAGAATTTTGAGGTTGAAGTGAAATCAATTCGCCGGCCAAACTCCAATGGCACAGTACCCACGCCCGAAAGCCAACTTGCTGAAGGTGATGTGGTCGTGCTGCTTGGTCAGCCGATTGGTTTAACTAATGCGCAAAATGCGATGTTAATTGGTAAGGTTGCAACAAAATGACGCATGTGATGATTGTGGGCGGCGGCATTGCGGGCTGTATGACGGCAATGGAACTCGTCACCCGCGGTTATCGGGTGACGATTGTTGAACGCAACCAAATTGCTGCACAGACTTCAGGTGAGTCTTCATGGGCAGGTGCGGGCATTGTTTTTCCATTATTGCCTTGGATGTACCGTGATGAAGTCAACCAACTTGCGCTTGCTGGTGCCAATCTTTACCCGCAGGTAACGCAGCAGCTTTTGCGTGAAACTGGCATAGACCCAGAACTCACCAAGTGTGGCATGCGAATTTTGCCGCCTTATGATTTAGCCTTAGCCCAACAATGGTGTGAAAAAAATAAGATTGAGTTCACGCATGTTGGTGATGACTTACTGTTGCCCAATGTCGCACAAGTGCGTAATCCGCGCTTGCTGCAAGCATTAAAACAGTGGTTGATATTGCATGAGGTGACGCTAATCGAGCACACGCAACTTGCGCCCATTCAAGAAACGGCCAGTTTGAATGGTTGGCAAACCACAAAAGGTGAAACGTTACAGGCCGATTTATATATCGTCACTTCAGGCGCATGGAGTTTTGAACTGCTAAAAGAAACTGCGGCCAATATTGACATTAAACCAATGCGCGGACAAATCTTGTTGTATCAAATGCCAGTTAACACCTTGCAGCACATTCTCTACCAGGACGGCTTTTATATGCTACAACGTCGTGATGGCTTTTTGCTGGCAGGCAGTACGCTAGAAGATGTGGGTTTTGACGCAAACGTGACTGAAACCGCAAGGCGTGAAATGCAGGCTAAAGCGGAAGCCATCTTGCCTGCATTAAAAGGCATGCCGATTCATCAGCATTGGAGCGGCCTACGGCCAGGTGCCCCAGAAAATCTGCCGACCATTGCAAGACACCCCACCATTCACAATCTTTATCTCAATACTGGGCATTTCAGGTACGGCGTGACAATGGCCCCAGCCAGTGCAAAAATATTGGCTGATTTGCTCTAATAATTCAAATTTTTTCGGCTGAAAAATCTACGAGCAAAAAACGCTACCCTGTGAGCCTTTATTTATAAGGCTTGCAGGGCAGTGCAAAAGGGTTGTATGTAATTTCATTAAAAAATGGATGTTTTTGCAATGGAATTTATACAAGCGAAATAGTTAATTGTCGCGCTGTTTTTTCTGTTCATCAAGAAATTGTCGGTAATCCTTCGAATGCATATTCAGCCACAGAATAAAACCAAAAAAAATGACAATCAAGATGAGTAAAATGAGGGTGAAAATGTTGAGTGAAGATAAAAAATTAAACATGTTTTTTCATATCCCTATAACAATAACTTAAAAATGGTATAGAAAATTTTATCAATTTTTATATTTTTTGAATGAAAATTTATGTAAATTTAGAGGCGTTCGCGTTGTTTAAGCTTGTTCTTGGCTTACTGTTGCGCTTCCGTTGGCGCGTCTAATTGCTCTATCGCTTTCAAATTTTCTGTCGCCAACGCTTGGGCGTTGTTAATATCTTGTGTGGCTTTGTCAATAATTTGTTTAGGCATGGCGCCTACTTCAGCAGAGGCTTTTTTTGTTGCTCGCACCCCGTAATTGTTGGTATTGAAAGTGCGCAGATGAATAAAAGTTTAAGCATGCTGTTCTCCTGAAATTTTGATAAACGATTTCGCTAAAATTACGAAGCTATCCAATGGCCAGATTTGCCGCCTTGTTTTTCGAGTAGTTTAATTTCGCGCATGGTCATGCCGCGGTCTATGGCTTTGCACATATCATAAATGGTCAGCAGGCCAACACTCACCGCAGTCAGTGCTTCCATTTCTACACCCGTTTGGCCTGTGGTGTCACAAGTGGCGGTGCAGGTGACGCTAGCGTTTTCTGCATCGATGTTAAAAGAAATCGCTACTTTTGTTAGGCTAATTGGGTGGCATAGCGGAATTAAATCTGACGTGCGTTTGGCGCCTTGAATGGCGGCAATGCGCGCGATGCCGAGCACATCACCTTTTTTGGCGTCACCTTGTTGAATGGTTTGCAAGGTGGCGGGCTGCATGTGAATCGTGCCGCTGGCCGTGGCGACGCGATGCGTTACTGCCTTGTCGCCCACGTCAACCATGTGCGCCTGACCGCTGGCGTCAAAATGCGTGAGTGTTTGCTGCGGTGGGTTTAACTTTGAATCGGGCATATAATAGTCTCAATCAGTGCAACTTTTAGTCAGAAGTTATTATCATAGCAACAATGAAATTAAAAACTATTGTAATTGCCACATTACTTGCTACTAATTGCCTGCAAGTGGCGGCTGAATCATCTTTGTCAGGTAATCCCTATTCAAAATCGACCAATTTTGACACCAGCCTGCCTGATTTAGGGGATGTTTCGCAAACTGTTTTCACGCCATTAGATGAGCAGCGCATTGGCGAGCAAATCATGCGCGAGGTTTCGGTGAGCGATGAGGTTGTGCAAGACGTGGAAGTGATTGATTATCTCAATGCACTTGGTAATAAGCTGGCCGCTGCCAGTACTGATAAGCAGCAGAAATTCAATTTTTTTGTGGTTAATGACACTTCTATTAATGCGTTTGCGATGCCGGGCGGCGTCATTGGCGTGCATACGGGTTTATTTTTGGCGGCCAATAGTGAATCTGAGCTGGCCAGCGTATTGGGCCATGAAATTGGTCATGTGACGCAACGCCATTTGGCGCGTATGGTAGCCGCACAAAAATATGACACCATTAAAAATGTTGCCGGTTTTGCTTTGGCCTTGCTGGTGGCACGTGCCAACCCAGAATTAGCCAGCGGCGCCATGACAACGGCCTCAGCAGTGGGTGTACAAAATCAATTAGATTACACTCGCGAACACGAACGTGAGGCCGATCGCGTTGGTTTGCAAATCATCAGCAATGCAGGCTTTGATGTGCGCGGCATGCCAGCATTTTTTAAAACATTGCAGCATGGCTCACGCTTTTCAGAAGGCGGTGCGCCCAGCTTTTTACGTACCCACCCGCTGACGGGTGAGCGCATTGCGGATGTGGCGAATCGCGTTGAGCAAATGCCTTATCGGCAAGTGCCTGATAGCGCGGAGTTTCAGTATGTAAAAGCAAAGCTGCAAGCACAAAATGGCGCGGTAGAAACCAATATTGCGGTTTTTGAGCAAAATATTCGTGAACGCCGCACCGCCAACGAGGCGGTAGAGCATTATGGTTTGGCGGTTGCTTATCTACGTAAAAACGCACTCACGCAGGCCGAAAAAGAAGTGGCCTGGCTTAAAAAAAATGCACCACCCAATGCCATGATTGAAAACTTAAGCGCGCGCGTGCAAGTGGCAAAAAATAATGCGCAACAAGCGGGCCTGCAATATGCAGCCGCGTTGAAAATATACCCAGATAATCGTGCGCTGTTGTATGGTTACGCGGATCACTTTTTGGCGCTCAAGCAAGCGGATAGTGCCATTCAGCTCGTAAAAGAAAAACAAAGACTGTACCCAAAAGATGCACAGTTTTATGAAGTGCTTGCCAAGGCTTACACCATTCAGAATAAAATGTTATTAAGCCACCAAGCGCAGGGTGAAGCTTATTTCAGAAAATATGACTTAAAGCGCGCCATCGAGCAAATGGAGCTTGCGGTAAAAGCCAAAGATGGTGATTTTTATCAGCACTCTATTGTAGAGGCACGCCTAAAAGAGTTACAGCGTATGCAGGGGGAAGATAAAAAAGGCTAAAGTAAAGATTAGCCGAACGGACATGATATAGAGTGGCATTTAAGTTGGCTTATGATAAATTAAATTAATCAATTCAATTAAAATGATATATTAGATTTATGTTTATTTAGGGTTTAGAATGTGCAACATCAATTAAGTGATTAGTTTTTAGGCAGTCGTTTTACTATTTTTAACACAACTTTTTATATAAAAGGAAACACACAATGTCATTAATTAATACAGAAGTTCAACCATTTAGAGCGCAGGCTTTTCATAACGGTAAATTTATTGAAGTAACGGATGCCAGCCTAAAAGGCAAATGGTCAGTGATTATTTTTATGCCAGCAGCATTTACCTTTAACTGCCCAACTGAAGTAGAAGATGCGGCTGATCATTATGCTGATTTTCAAAAAGCGGGCGCTGAAGTCTACATTGTCACAACTGACACGCACTTTTCACATAAAGTTTGGCACGAAACTTCACCTGCTGTAGGTAAAGCAAAATTTCCATTGGTAGGTGACCCAACACATCAACTCACCCGTGCATTTGACGTGCATATTGATGAAGAAGGCCTGGCGTTGCGCGGCACATTTGTGATTAACCCAGAAGGTGTGATTAAAACAGTTGAAATTCATAGCAACGAAATTGCACGTGATGTAAAAGAAACATTGCGCAAATTAAAAGCGGCGCAATTTACTGCTAGTCACCCAGGCCAAGTGTGCCCAGCAAAATGGCAAGAAGGTGCTAAAACATTAACACCTTCACTTGATTTAGTGGGCAAAATTTAAGGTTCTAAAGTTTTATTTTTGCCTTAGGCAAAGTCAATTGGCGCGACCGAGCAAACATCTTGTCGCGCTGTTAAATAACAAAGGCATTATTCAAAAGATAATGCCTTTTATTTTCAATAAAGTGCGGTTAAATTTAAGCCACACAACAATACAAAATGAGTAAAGAGAGCAATCATGGCATTAGAAACTGGCATTAAAACCCAATTGCAAACCTATTTAGCAATGCTACGCGAGCCTATCGTACTGGCAGCCTCATTAGACGATACACCGGCAGCCAAAGAGATGCATGCGCTGTTAGAAGAAATCGCTGGTATGTCTGACAAGATTACCCTGGTGATGGAGGACAATGCGCGCAAACCTTCATTTGCAGTCAAGCGCGGAGCAGGGCATAGTCAAGCGCAAAGGGCCGTTGGCGTGCGTTTTGCGGGAATTCCGATGGGCCATGAATTTACCTCTTTAGTGCTGGCACTGTTGCATACAGGTGGCCACCCCATGAAACTGGAAGCTGAAAAAATCGCACAAATTGCCGCGATTGAGGGGTCTTTCCATTTTGAGACTTATATTTCATTAAGCTGCCATAACTGCCCGGATGTGGTGCAGGCAATGAATATGATGGCCGTGATTAACCCCAATATCACCCACGTGATGATTGATGGTGCGCTGTACCAAGATGAAGTGGCGGCCAAAGAAATTATGTCTGTGCCGACAACGTATTTAAACGGTGCGATATTCGGCGCCGGGCGTATGGAACTCGATGAAATTCTGCTAAAAATCGATAGTGGTGCCGTTGCACGTGAAGCGAAAAAACTGGATGCCTTAGCACCATATGATGTGTTGGTGGTTGGCGGTGGCCCTGCAGGGGCGTCGGCTTCGATTTATGCGGCACGTAAGGGCTTTCGCACTGGCATTGTGGCCGAGCGCTTTGGCGGGCAAGTGATGGATACACTGGCGATTGAGAACTTTATTTCAGTGAAAGAAACTGACGGACCAAAGTTGGTGATGGCACTAGAAGAACACGTGAAAAGTTATGATGTCGAGATTATGAATCTACAGCGTGTGGTCGCGATTACCGAGCCAGGTAAAGAAGGCAACAAAAATAAAGATTTAATTGAACTAAAGCTGGAAAGTGGCGCAACGCTAAAAAGCAAAACGGTGATTCTAGCCACGGGTGCACGCTGGCGCGAACTCAATGTGCCGGGCGAAAAAGAATACCGTGGTAAAGGCGTGGCTTACTGTCCGCATTGTGATGGGCCACTATTTAAAGGTAAGCCGGTTGCGGTGGTGGGCGGTGGCAACTCCGGGGTTGAGGCCGCCATAGATTTGGCTAATTTTGTCGGCCACGTGACGCTTTTGCAATTTGATACCGAATTAAAAGCAGATGCCGTTTTGCAGAAAAAACTCCGCACGCTCAATAATGTCACCATTGTGACGAGCGCACAAACCACTGAAATTACTGGTGATGGCCACAAAATGCATGGCCTGACTTATACCGACCGCGTCACGGGCGAATCAAAACACTTAGCGTTAGATGGCGTGTTTGTACAAATTGGCTTGGTGCCGAATACTGACTGGCTCAAGGGTGCGGTAAAACTCAGTAAATTTAATGAAGTGGAAATCAACCAGCATAACGCTACCTCATTGCCGGGCGTATTTGCGGCGGGCGACGTGACAACCACGCCTTACAAGCAAATCATTATTGCCATGGGCGAGGGCGCAAAGGCAGCGCTTGGCGCATTTGATTACATCATTAGAAGTTAGCACAGTGAAGTAAAAAGCACAGGCGGTAAAAAAAATTCAACGCCTGTGCTTATCCTGTGGATGTTATTTAACCTTGCAGGTATTGATGCCCAAGATCGAATAAAGCGCACAAAAATTTAACAAACCCGTTGCCAGCGGCACAACCCCAATCCAAGCCCACACTGGGCCGTTAGCAAACAGCACCCAAGCAATGAGCGCCGCACCAATGACAATCCGTAAAATTTTATCAATTCCGCCTACATTTGCTTTCATGATTTTCTCCTTTAAAAGAAAAGAATTGCAAGGTTACAAAACG
>JAKQTB010000130.1 GCA_029569495.1 Pseudomonadota bacterium
TTGGCGGCCGGTGCGGATGGCATGCACGGCAAAAAACAGCGCGATTAAAATGTGAATGCTACCTAAAAAATATGGCATGTACTTACTTTCACGTGACGTTAAATGGCTGACATAATAATACCACCGAACTTTTAATCAGATTGCGCCGGTGATAATGCCACCGAATCTTTTAATCAGATTGCGCCGGTGATCATGCCACCGCCTAGGCAAACATTGCTTTCATACACCACGGCCGATTGCCCC
Source organism: Pseudomonadota bacterium (assembly GCA_029569495.1). Classification (GTDB taxonomy): domain Bacteria; phylum Pseudomonadota; class Gammaproteobacteria; order Burkholderiales; family Methylophilaceae; genus Methylotenera. The sequence continues at coordinate 244 of JAKQTB010000130.1, forward strand.
GGCGTAATGGCCCATTGTTTTTGGCCGAATTTAATTTCCACTTCATCGGCTGAAATTTTATCAATCTCACACGGTGCGTCGGGCTGGCGATAGCGTGTTTTAGCGGCATACACCCAATTGGTGATGGGCTGTTCTTCGCTAATCCAGTGCAGTTGTCCAGCTTTCAGGCCATCATTTAATAAAAGCGGATGTTCATGGCCTTGCACGACAATCAGCTCATTTTTATCCATGTCTTTTGCCGCCACAAACCATGGTTCGCCGTTACTTTCACGGCTACCGCCAATTTTTAAGCCTTGGCGCTGGCCGAGGGTGTAGTACATCAGGCCTTCATGTTTTCCAACCACTTTGCCTTCGGGTGTTTTAATGTCGCCGGGTTCACGTGGCAAATATTTGCTTAAGAATTCCTGAAAAGGCCGCTCGCCAATAAAGCAAATGCCCGTGGAATCTTTTTTCTCAGCATTGATTAAGCCTGCTTCACGTGCGATTTCGCGCACCTCTCGCTTAAGATACGTCCCCAAAGGGAACAAGGTTTTGCTCAATTGCGCTTGGTTCAAGCGATATAAGAAATAACTTTGGTCTTTGCTGCCGTCATCTGCTTTCAGCAACTGATATTGCCCTGCCTGCAACGGGTTTTCGCGCACTTGTGCATAATGGCCGGTGGCGATTAAATCTGCCCCCAAACCCATTGCATGGTCTAAAAATGCCTTAAATTTAATTTCGGCATTGCATAAAATATCAGGGTTAGGTGTGCGGCCTGCTTTATATTCGCTTAAAAAATTGGCAAATACGCGGTCTTTGTATTCGGCACTAAAATTCACTGCTTCAATATCAATGCCAATTTTATCTGCCACCGATACGGCATCAATCAAATCCTGTTTGCTGGAACAGTATTCATCCGTGTCGTCATCTTCCCAGTTTTTCATGAAAAGGCCAGTCACGTCATAGCCTTGCTGTTTGAGCAATAAAGCTGTCACGCTTGAATCTACGCCACCTGACAGGCCGACGACAATTCTTCTTTTCTGCACTTTGTTTAAATTCATGTTGAGTCTTCTCTATAAATGCGTCAGTACCGATAACGGAAATTGCTTGCCTGCCAAATAGTCTTCAATACACGTTAGCACTTGCGGGCTACGCATTAAATGCGCCTGATTGCGGATTTCATCAACGGTCATCCACACAGCGCGAATAATGCCGTCGTCCAGCGGCTGCGCGTGATAATGCGTGCCAACCTTGCCAATAAAGGCAAAACGTAAATATGTGGTGTCGTTATGTGCATGCTTCCAGTGATAAACACCAAGCAGGGCTTCTGGCGTAAAGTCGTATGCAGTTTCTTCCAGCGTTTCGCGTACCACGGCCTCTAGCAGGGTTTCATTGTCTTCTAAATGGCCCGCAGGCTGGTTAAAACGGTTACCGCGATCGGTGGTTTCCTCCACCAAAAGAAACTTTCCGTTGTCCTCAATCATCGCCGCGACGGTGGCATGTGGCATCCATTGCATGGTATTGGTCTTGAATATTGATATAAGCGCTATTTTAACTCGAAGCGCTCAATTGCGCTTGGGTTGAATGTTCTTTGTGGTTTTAGGGGCTGATAACAGCAAGCGCTGGAAATAAACCATGCAAACCGTGTGCAATAAACTCCACCGCCATGGCCGCTAAAATGAGGCCCATGAGGCGGGTGACAATGTTGATGCCGATGGTGCCAAGTTTTTTTGAAATTACCACGGCTAGTTTCAACACCAGCCAAATAATCAAGCTGATGCAAAATATGGGCGCAATTAAAGAAAGGTGCCCGGCAAAGCTGCTATTTTGTTGTGCGGCAATAATCATATTACTAATGGCACCCGGCCCTGCAAGTAGCGGAATGCTTAATGGCACAATGGCAATGACTTCACGCTCTGCCAGCGTTTGCGCTTCTTCGGGTGTTTGTCTTGTGCCGCTTTGTTTGCCGTGCATCATTGATATGGCAATCAGCATTAACAAAATTCCACCGCCGACCTGAAAGGACGGGATGGTGACGCCAAAAAAGTCGAGAATCATATCGCCAAAAAATGCGGAAATGGCCAGCACAATAAACACCGTGAATGCAACTGTTTTGGCTGTTTTGGCACGGTCAGCCTCACTCCAGCCATGCGTGGCGCTAATAAAAATAGGCACGCTGCCAATTGGGTTAACAATGGCAAATAATGCAATGGTAATTTTAAAAAGTGCAGGCCAGTCTGTCATATCACTCCGTTTGAATTATATAGAGGTGCCCTAAACTTAAATCACGAAATCTTTGTCATTTGACGCATAGTAAATTAAAGTGCTGACTTAATAAAATAAATATGTGAAATATTATCGTGACATCAGCAACCCTCTACCTTGCCTCGCGCAGCCCACGACGTGTGGAATTATTAAAGCAGTTAGGCCTTACTTGTGAAATCGTACCAGCCGATATTGATGAGTCACAGTTAAGTCATGAGTTGCCAGAAGCGTATGTGAAGCGGCTTGCTCAAGAAAAGGCCGAAGCTTGCTTAAAAAACTTATCTGGCGCGCAACGCAGGCATGCGGTTTTGGCGGCCGATACTACTGTTGCCATCGCGGGTAAAGTGCTGGGTAAACCTGAAGATGACCAAGATGCGCGCCAAATGTTACAAACATTATCGGGGCGTACCCATCAAGTGCATACTGCGGTAGCACTGGCTTTTGCAGATGCGATTGACGTTGTGCTTTCGACAACGCTTGTTGAAATGATGGAATTGTCATCTGCGCAAATCGAACATTATCTTGCCTCAAACGAGCATCGTGATAAAGCAGGCAGTTATGGCATACAAGGGTTGGCGGGCGCATGGATTACCCGCATTGAGGGCAGCTATACCGGTGTGATGGGCTTGCCCGTCTATGAAACAGCCAATCTGCTAAGAAAACACGGGCTGATTGCGCTATAGTCATGTCATTCGATTTAAAAAAATGAAGTAAGTGAGTACACATTGAGCGAAGAAATTTTAATTAACGTCACCCCGCAGGAAACCCGTATCGCCATGATAGAAAATGGCGTGGTGCAAGAGCTTCAAATTGAACGCAGTTCATCATTAGGCTTGGTCGGCAATGTTTATCGCGGCGTCGTCTGCCGCGTGTTGCCCGGCATGCAGTCGGCCTTTGTTGAAATTGGCCTCCAACGTGCAGCATTTTTACATGCAGGCGATATTTTTGAGTGCAGTCGCTCCGAACCACCTTTAACTATTCAAAGTGTGCTGCACGAAGGCCAGTCGCTCATGGTGCAAGTAATTAAAGAACCCATCGGCACCAAAGGCGCACGGCTTACCACGCAAATCAGCATCGCCGGGCGGTTTTTAGTGTTTTTGCCACAGCAAGAACACATTGGCGTGTCGCAACGTATTGAAGATGAAGCCGAGCGCGAGCAGCTTAGAGTACGCCTGATTGGCTTGCTGCCTGAAAATTATGCAGGCGGCTATATTATTCGTACCATGTCAGAAACTGCAACAGATGCTGAATTGCTGGCCGATATTGATTATTTAACTAAAACCTGGGCGCACATTCAATCTAAAAGTACGCAAGTGCCCGAGCGCGCATTGATTTTTCAGGACTTGAATTTACCCATGCGCGCCCTGCGTGATGTGCTGTGCGAAACCACAGAAGCCGTGCGGGTGGATTCGAGTGAAACCTACCAAAAATTGGTGGATTTCGCCAATGTCTATGCCGTGACTGCGGTGAATAAACTGATGCATTATCAGGGTGAACGACCGCTGTTTGATTTATATAATATCGAGCAAGAAATCGAAAACGCCATGTCGCGCAAAGTGGCGTTAAAGTCGGGCGGCTATTTGATTTTTGACCAAACTGAGGCGCTCACCACGGTGGATGTGAATACCGGCAGTTTTGTCAGTGGCAAAAATCTTTCCGATACCATCTTTAAAACCAATCTTGAAGCGGCGCAAACCATTGCGCGCCAGTTACGATTACGCAACTTGGGCGGCATCATTATCATCGATTTTATTGATATGGATGAAGATAGCCAACGCGAAGCTGTGCTGGAAGAGTTGCAAAAAGAAGTCGCCCGCGACCGTGCCCGCACAGGCGTAAACGGGTTTACGCCACTCGGTTTAGTAGAAATGACGCGCAAACGCACGCGTGAGAGTTTAGCGCACATCTTGTGTGAGCCATGCACAACCTGCCAAGGGCGCGGCGAGCTTAAAACAGCACAAACCGTGTGTTATGAAATTATGCGCGAGTTGCTTAAAGAAGCACGCCAGTTTAATGCGCGTGAATTGCGCGTATTAGCCGCGCCCAAAGTAATTGAAATGTTATTGGAAGAAGAGTCACAAAATCTGGCCAATTTATCCGATTTCATTGCTAAACCAATTTCTTTGCAAGTGGAAGCGAATTACAGCCAAGAATCGTTTGATATTATTTTGATGTAAAACATCGAAAAAATCATGCTAAAAGCAGTATTTTAAAGCCGAGAGAATTTTGCTGCCCTGCGAGCCTTATAAATAAAGGC
>JAKQTB010000086.1 GCA_029569495.1 Pseudomonadota bacterium
TGAACTGCACCCCAAAAGTTGGACACTTTGTCCAACTCATTAAGGTGCAGTTTTCATGTCTAAATACACAAAAGAATTCAAACTTGAAGTCGTTCAAGACTACGAATCGTTCAATGTTGGTTATACAGCACTATCTAAGAAGTATGATGTTCGGAGAAGTCTATTAAGGAAATGGATCTATGGATACCAGTGCCATGGTTCAGACTACTTTGAGAAACGCACACAAATCTATTCTGCTGAATTCAAGCTTAGCGTACTACAACATATAAAAGATAACCACATGTCGCCTATTAGAGCGGCTGCACTCTTTGGCATTCCTGCATTTACGTCTATTTTGCAATGGCAAAAACTTTATAATACTGGTGGGGTAGCAGCCCTGATGGCTAAACCACGCGGTAGACCTAAGATGACGAAGCCTAAGCCTAAAATTGATAAACCTCCCAAGGAGATGACTCAGGAAGAGTTGCTGGAAGAAGTGCTGAATCTTCGTGCGGAGCGTGATTATTTAAAAAAGTTACAAGCCTTAATTCAGGAAAAGCAATTGGCCGCAAAGACCAAGCCGCATTAATTACTGAGTTAAGGATTAAACACGAGCTGGACCGTCTCTTGAAAGTCACTGGTTTATCCAGAAGTACCTATTACTATCACAGCCATCTACAGGCGGATCGCTATATAAGCGAGAAGCAGCTGATACAGGACGTCTATCAGCAACACAAAGGGCGCTACGGCTACCGTCGTATTGGACTTGCATTAAAGCGTTTAGGGGTATGGTTAAATCACAAGACCGTACAGAAGCTTATGCAGCAATTACAGTTGAAGTCCATCGTGAGGGAGAAGAAATACAAATCCTACAAAGGCCAGATAGGCAAAGTTGCACCGAATCAGTTAGCGCGTCAGTTCCAGGCATCGGCGCCGAATGAAAAGTGGGTCACCGATGTCACCGAGTTTAATATATTGGGTGACAAGGTATATCTCTCACCCATTCTGGATCTGTATAACGGAGAGATTGTGTCCTATGAGGTGGCGCAGCGACCGCAGTATGGCCTGGTGGATAGCATGCTTCGCCAGGCCATCAGCAGACTCAAGCCGCATGAAAAACCGATGTTACATTCGGATCAGGGCTGGCAGTATCAGATGGCTTGTTATCAGCTAACATTAAAAGAGCGTGGCTTAAGTCAAAGTATGTCAAGAAAAGGCAACTGTTTAGATAATGCCGTGATGGAAAACTTCTTTGGCCTATTAAAGACCGAGTTCTACTACACCCAGAAATTTAAAGATGTCGCTACTTTTATCAAAGAGCTAAAAGCTTATATTTGGTATTACAATCACGAAAGGATTAAGACAAAATTAAAAGGACTGAGTCCTGTAGAGTACAGAAATCAGTCCTTAAGTTTAAACCCAAATTAATGTCCAACATTTGGGGGTCAGTTCACCCTGCGAGCCTTTATTTATAAGGCTCGCAGGGCAGCGCAAAAGGTTGTACTTAGACCGCATAAAAATATTTGCCTTTTTAATGCAACAACAGTAATAATGCAACACTCCTATAAGGAAGCTCGATGACCAACACAGCACACGAATGGCTTAACGCGCATGGCGATTATTTATACCGCTTTGCGCTGGCGCGCTTGCGCGATGCCCATTTGGCTGAAGATGCGGTGCAAGAAACTTTTTTAGCGGCCATCAAAAATCCAAACTTTGCAGCGCAATCTTCCCCACGTACCTGGCTCACGGGTATTCTCAAACATAAAATTATTGATACCATGCGGAAGGGCCAACGTGAAATTGCAGTCACCGATTTAACTGATGACGAAGACGCCGATATGGATGAATTTTTTAATGCGAGAGGTCATTGGGCTGAGAAACCAATCGCTTGGAATATGCCAAGTGATGCGTTGGAACAAAAACAGTTTTTGGGTATCTTACAGAGTTGCATGGATAAGTTACCCAAGAAACTGGCCGCGCTTTTTTTAATGCGCGATGTGCATGAAACCGATAATGAAGAAATTTGTAAGGAACTGCAAATTACCGCGACCAATGCTTGGGTGATGTTATACCGCGCGAGAATGAGCTTAAGAAAATGTTTAGAAATCAATTGGATAACAGGTTAAGTAGAGGAAGATGAACATGATGCTTTCCTGCAAATCTGCCAGCCGTTTGGTTTCGCAATCGCTCGATCGGCCGCTTAACTGGCAAGAAAGATTGGCTTTACGCTTTCACCTTGTGATATGCAGGCATTGTCGGCGATTTGGCAAACAATTGCAGCAGTTGCGCCTTGCAGTCAACGCAATGGTGCAGCAAACTGAGCGTGACACTAACATTACTCTGAAGCCTGAAGCGAAACAAAACATCGCTAATGCTATCAATCAACATTATTAATTATTGATTTTTTAATTGAAAAGGAAACATCAAATGAACACGACCCATAAAGCACTATTCGCCTCAGTTAGCGCGGTATTTGCACTTTCAGTTGCAGCGCCTGCCAGTGCTGCAGAAAATCCATTTGCGCTTAAAACCTTGTCTTCAGGCTATCAAGTGGCCGATACCCACGATGCCAAAATGAAAGACGGCAAATGTGGCACTGGCAAATGTGGCGCAAACAAAAAAACCAAAAACAAAGCAAAAGATGGCGCTTGCAACCATGATAAAGCTAAAGAGGGTTCATGCAGTCACGACAAAGCCAAAGAAGGTTCATGCAGTGCTGAAAAAATGAAAGAAGGCGCTTGTTCAGCCGAGAAGATGAAAGAAGGCGCGTGCTCTGCTGAAAAAATGAAAGAAGGTTCATGTGGCGGTGAGAAAAAATAACGCTTGTTATTTAAGGCGCAACTCACCATCGCATGTCACAATTGCATGACATTCAAGGCGTGGGTTTGGGGTTAAAGCGCGAGCTCATCCCCCAAATCCAAGCGCTTTATGGCCAAGAAATCATCCGCAATATTGATTTTCTTGAAATTGCCCCCGAAAACTGGATAGGCGCAGGTGGCAAATACAAAGACCAGCTTGATTGGTTTTTAGCGCGTTACCCCATTATTTGTCATGGGCTTTGCCTTTCTTTGGGTGGGCTAGAACCGCTCAATGTAGCGTTTATCAAACAAGTCAAAGCGTTTTTACACCAGCATGAAATACCGCTTTATACCGAACATTTAAGCTTTTGCAGTGATGGCGGCTATTTGTATGACTTGCTCCCCATCCCTTTTACAGAAGAAGCCGTGCATTACGTGGCGCAGCGCATACGCCAAACGCAGGATATCTTGGGCCAGCGCATTGGCATTGAAAACGCATCAAGCTATGTTGCGGCACCCATTTCTGAAATGGACGAGCTGACTTTTTTAAAAGCCGTGATTGAAGAAGCGGACTGTCTTTTGCACCTAGACATCAACAATATTTATGTGAATAGCGTTAATTTTAACTATGATGCGCATCAGCTTTTGCGCGGCATTCCAAATGAGCGCATTGTTTACGCGCACGTGGCGGGGCACTATCAACAAGCGCCCGATTTATTGGTTGATACCCACGGTGAAAATATCATTGACCCCGTCTGGCAACTATTAAACGCCGCCTACCAGCAATTTGGTGTTTTTCCCACGTTATTGGAACGTGATTTAAATATCCCGCCGCTCACGACACTGATTTCTGAAATCGATAAAATCGCAGCGATTCAACAGCAATATGCGCAGAAAAATCATGCCCAAACAGTTGCCTGACACAACGACGCCATTGCCAGCATTTCAGGCTTACCAAAAGCAATTTACGCAACATATTCGTGATCCGAAAAATCAGCCACGGCCTGCCAACGTGCCGGCCAAACGCATGGCAATTTATACCGAAATTGTCTATAACAATATTGAAGGCACGCTGGCGAGTTGCTTTCCTGTTACAAAAAAAATCCTCAGCGCACGCCAATGGCAGCAGTTGATGCGAGGCTTTATGGCTAATTATCAAGCAAGCACGCCATTTTTTAGAGAAATTCCTGCGCAGTTTTTACAGCATTTAGATAGCGTTAAGTTGAATGAAAGCAAATTACCTGCTTTTCTGCCCAATTTAATGCACTATGAATGGGTGGAACTCGCACTTTCTGTGCAAGCGGCGCCTGCTGATTTAGAGCGCATCGATTCTGCAACAGACGACTTACTACTGAAACCCATTGTCATCACACCCAACCTATTTTTGTTGCAATACGACTACCCCGTACACCTTATTTCGCCGAACTATCAACCTAAACAAAAAACTGCGCAGCCAACTTATTTGCTGGTTTTTCGTCATCTAGAACTGCAAATTAAGTTTATGGAACTCAACCCCATCACTTTTCAATTGGTGGCGTTGTTACAAAATGAATCGCTGACAGGCCAACATGCGCTAACGAAATTGGCCAACGCGCACCCTCAAATATCAGCAGAAGTCATGATGCAATTCGGCGCAGCAACACTGGCAGAACTGAAAGAAAACGGTGTGATTTTAGGCGTAAAAAAAGCGCTCTTTTAACTTAAAAAAGCGCTTTTTTAACACCAACCTTTTTTGATGCTCTGAAAGCCTTATAAATAAAGGCTCGCAGGGCAGAAAAAAATCCTCGTAGTTTTTCTACGCATTAAAATTGGTTTTTTTGGATGCGCCTTTACTAAAAACTTGCATCCAATTCAACGGCAATTTTTAAATCAAAACTTTTAAATCAAAACTTTCGAATCAAAGCTATCTAATCAAAACTTTGCGCAACGCGTGCTTCAAGCGTTTGTAGCAATGCGCTTTTTTCTGCGTTTGTTTTATCCCACCAAGTTTTGATTTCGTCGATAGTGCGATAGCACCCTAGGCAATAGCCTGTGGTTTCATCCATTGCACACACGCCAATGCAGGGCGATTCAATTTCTTGTTCAGTTTCATTTGTCATGCTAAAAAAAACCCACTTAACTTAATTGACCGTGACATTGCTTATATTTTTTACCAGAACCGCATGGACATGGGTCGTTACGGCCCACTTTGATGCCATCACGCACTACGGGCTGACCACTGGCCAGTAAGGCTGCTTCTTCATCTGACTGCGGATTTGCAAGTGCTTCATCGTAATCAGCATGCTGATACTGTACATTTTCCACTTCAACCGGCTGCTCAACGGCTTCTACATCCGCTTCTGTTTTCACTTGCACCAGCATGGTGATTTTAGTGACTTCTGCTTTAACCGTATTCAGTAAGCCTTCAAATAACGCAAAGGCTTCTCGTTTGTACTCTTGTTTTGGGTTTTTTTGTGCATATGAGCGCAAATGTATGCCTTGGCGCAAATGGTCAAGTGCCGCCAAATGCTCACGCCAATGATTATCTAAACTCTGCAACATGACTGAGCGTTCAAACTGGCGCATTACCTCTGCACTAGCTAACTGCTCTTTTGCCGCATAAGCGCTGTTAGCGGCCTCCAGCACGCGTTCGCGCAGGGTTTCTTCATGCAAATCAGGGTTGTCTTCCAACATTTTTTGCAGCGGAATTTCTAAGCCTGTTTCGGCCTTCAGTTCACGCTCTAAACTTGGCACGTCCCATTGCTCTTCCACGCTATTGGGCGGAATGTGTGTGGCAATCAGGCTGATGAGCACATCTTCACGCATGGCTTTAATGGTATCGCCAACATCCACTGCTTCTAACAACTCGTTGCGTTGCTCATAAATCACTTTACGTTGATCGTTTGCAACATCATCATACTCAAGTAATTGTTTACGGATATCAAAGTTGCGGCCTTCGACCTTGCGTTGTGCGTTTTCAATCGCACGTGTGACCCACACATGCTCAATCGCCTCGCCTTCAGGCATGTTAAGTTTTTCCATAATCGCAGAAACACGGTCAGAGGCAAAAATACGCAACAATTGGTCTTCAAGCGATAAGTAAAAACGACTGGAGCCTGGGTCACCCTGACGGCCAGAACGACCACGGAGTTGATTGTCTACTCGGCGAGATTCATGACGCTCAGTACCGGCAATGTGCAGGCCACCCGCTGCCAGCACGGCATCATGGCGCTGTTGCCACTCGGCTTTAAGTTTTGCAATGCGTGTTTCTTTTTCAGCTTCACTTAATTTTTCATCGTGCTGCACCGCGTCAATATCGGTTTCTGGGTTACCGCCCAACACAATATCGGTACCACGGCCCGCCATGTTGGTTGCAATGGTAATCACGCCAGGACGGCCGGCTTGTGCAATCACATGCGCTTCACGCTCGTGCTGTTTAGCATTTAAAACTTGATGCTCAAGTTTTTCTGCATTCAATAATGTTGAGATCAGTTCTGAGTTTTCAATCGAAGTCGTTCCCACCAGCACAGGCTGACCGCGGCTTTGACAATCTTTAATGTCCAAAATAACCGCCGCATACTTCTCTTTTGCGGTGCGGTAGACTTTATCCATATTGTCTTTACGCTGCATTGGGCGGTGTGTTGGAATCACGACCGTTTCTAAGCCATAAATCTGATTAAATTCATAAGCTTCTGTATCTGCAGTACCTGTCATCCCTGACAGTTTTGCATACATACGGAAATAGTTTTGAAAAGTAATTGAAGCGAGCGTTTGATTTTCTTTTTGAATCTCAACGCCCTCTTTGGCTTCAACTGCTTGGTGCAAACCATCTGACCAGCGACGGCCCGGCATCATACGGCCGTTAATTTCATCCACAATGATAATTTCACCATCGCGCACCACATAATGCTGGTCACGATGATATAAATTGCGCGCGCGTAGTGAGGCATACAAGTGATGCACCAACGTGATATTGGCCGCGTCATACAGGCTAGATCCTTCAGACAACAAGCCTGAATCAGTAAGAATCACTTCTGCACGCTCATGGCCTTGTTCAGACAACACCACATTTTGGCCTTTTTCATCAACCCAAAAGTCACCTTCGCCCTCTTCTTCGGTCTGTGCGATGAGCTTTGCAGCCACCTCGTTAATTTGGTTGTAAAGCGCAATGCTGTTATCGGCCTGCCCTGAAATAATCAGCGGCGTACGTGCCTCATCAATTAAAATCGAATCGACCTCATCAATCAGGGCGTAACTCAAGCCGCGCTGCACACGTGCTTCACGCTCGTGCACCATGTTATCGCGCAGGTAATCAAAGCCGTATTCATTATTGGTGCCATAGGTAATATCAGCCGCATATGCCTGACGCTTCAATTCATTGGGCATTTGCGACAAGTTAATGCCAACAGTTAGCCCTAAAAAATTATAGAGTTTGCCCATCCACTCAGCATCGCGTTTGGCCAGATAATCATTCACCGTAACCACATGCACACCCTTGCCCGTTAAGGCATTAAGGTACACCGGCAAGGTCGCCACCAAGGTTTTACCTTCACCTGTTCGCATCTCACCGATTTTTCCGGCATTTAGCACCATGCCGCCAATCATTTGCACATCAAAATGGCGCATGCCGAGCGCTCGCACGCCACCTTCACGCACCACGGCAAAGGCCTCTGGCAGCAAGTCTTCAAGCGTTTCACCATTTTGAAAACGCTGTTTAAACTCTTCCGTTTTAGCTCTTAATGCATCATCAGAAAGCGCCTGAATCGCCGGCTCAAATGCATTTATTTTTTGTACTTTTTGTGCGTACTGTTTAACCAAACGGTCATTACGGCTACCGAATATTTTTTTGAACAACGAAGAAATCATGAAGTAAGTGGCTTTCCGCTTTAAGGATATAAGGCTTTAATGATGTGTAACTAAATTTATGTGAAGGTGATGTTATGCTTGAAAAGTGCTAAATAAAATTTGTCTATAGGTACATGAGGGCATTCAAGGTAAATTCAAGCACCCGCTTTAAGATATTGTCTTGGGTCGAGCGCATTGCCATTTAGCCTAATTTCATAATGCAAATGCGGCCCTGTAGAGCGTCCCGTGCTACCCATCTCGGCAATGACTTGACCTTTTTCTACGCGTTCACCCGCTTTCACCAACAACTTTGAACAATGCGCATAACGCGTTTCTAGCCCTGAGCCATGCTCAATTTTGACTAGTTTACCATATCCCGCTGTATCTTCAGAGGTTGACACAATGCCACCCGCTGCTGCATAGATCAACGTACCCGTCGGCGCAGGAAAATCCAGCCCCTCATGAAATGCCTTTTCACCGGTAAAAGGGTCCGAGCGCCAGCCGTAACTTGAAGAGTTATAAGCCGCAGTGACTGGGCTGCTATTAGGTAACAAATCTTTTAACACGCTTTGCTGCAGTAATTTGGCTTCTATTCTCGCTAAATTATCTGTGCCCGCTTCTATTTGGCTTAATAGTGTTGCAATTTCCTTCTGCAAATCAGCTTCGGTCATTGGGGCATGCAATACCAGTGGACCACCACGACCGTCCTGCGCTGTCTTGGCAACGGCTTTTTGTGGAGCGCTGTCACTCAGCGGCGTATCTTGTGATTTTTCACCGGCCAACTTTCCCAAACGCTCTGCTTGTGAATCCAGACGCATCATGCGCGCTTGCATTTCACCCAGTTGCAAAGCGTAGGCATCTAAATGTTTTTGTTGATTATTAAACGAGAATCTTAATTGCGGCGGAATCAATGACTTCCCCCCCTTTTGTGCTGCTGCTTCCTGTGGCACAATGAACATCAAGGTGATTAACACTGGAATAGCCACCAAAGCAAGTGCAATTAGCGCAAGATGAAACACAGAAAGTGTTTTCGCTTGCGCCATCTTATTAGAGACAAAAATGATATTCATAAAGTTATTTAATACTTTTAGTGGCCCGCATGCTTCCGTTTAATTCGTTACTCAAACAGCCTGAACTTCTAGCCCTCAGTATTAAGACGAAAGAAGCGCAAATTGCCCAATCTATTTGGCTGACTGTTAGCCCTGAAAACTTAGCGCAATGGAGCCATGCCTACAGTTTAAAAAATAAACAATTGTCAGTATTTGCAGACAACAATGCAGTTGCCGCAAAAATTAAACTTTTAATCCCTAGCTTATTGATTAAGCTAGAAAAGCAAGGGTGTGAAGTTACTGCAATTCGGGTAAAAGTGCAAGTAAAATCTACCCCAGAAACCCCCACTAAACCAGTCAAAAAGCTAAGTCACCACGCCGCCACCGAGTTAACGGCACTAGCCGAAAAATTAGCAGGCTCAGCCCTAGGTGACGCACTTGCTAAGCTTGCAAAAAAAGCAAACTAAACAATTATTCTCTTTTGTTGCGTATGCAAGAAACATCCCTCCGCACCCCTAAAAATCTAACGGTTGTTCACCTTGCTTAATAGTGCAATAATAAACCGTTGTTACAAACGAGTTACACGCTATAAATGGGTGTAACGCTTGGTTGCTGACTTCTTATTGACATGAGTAATTCGTAATTGTTTTTGCTTCACACTAGTTTTAAATTCTGTATGACTTAAATAATATTTAGATGAAAAATTTGGATAGGGAGAAATTATGCAAGTTGAATTAATTGTTGCCCTCAGTGCCGCTGCGTTAGCGGTGCTATACGGGGTTGTCATGAGTAAGTGGATTACTAATTTGCCCGCAGGAAACGCGCGCATGCAAGAAATTGCAGGTGCGATTCAACAAGGGGCAGCGGCTTACTTGGCCCGCCAATATAAAACCATTGCAATCGTCGGTGTCATTTTAGCTGTATTAATTGCCATATTTCTAGGCAAGCAAACTGCCATCGGTTTTGTCGTAGGTGCCGTGCTTTCAGGCGCATGTGGCTTTATCGGCATGAATGTCTCAGTCAAAGCAAACGTTCGTACCGCACAGGCCGCAACAGGTGGCATAGCCCCCGCATTTGATGTTGCATTTAAAGGCGGCGCCATTACTGGCATGCTGGTGGTTGGTCTTGGCCTATTGGGTGTCACTGCTTTTTATTGGTATTTAGGTGCTGACCGTGGCACTGATTTAAATCCACTCATTGGCTTGGCGTTTGGTTCTTCTCTTATTTCAATTTTTGCACGTTTAGGCGGCGGCATTTTCACTAAAGGTGCGGACGTTGGTGCGGATTTAGTGGGTAAAGTTGAAGCGGGCATCCCTGAAGATGACCCACGCAACCCTGCCGTAATTGCCGACAACGTGGGTGATAATGTCGGTGACTGCGCTGGTATGGCGGCAGACTTATTTGAAACCTATGTCGTCACCATTATCGCAACTATGGTGCTTGGCGGCTTAATGCTCGATAACGAAGGCATCAGCGCGATGATTTACCCCTTAATGCTGGGGGCAGTTTCTATTGTTGCCTCTATCATTGGCTGCTTCTTTGTCAAAGCATCTCCTGGCATGAAAAACGTGATGCCGGCCTTATACAGAGGCTTAGCGGTTGCAGGGCTACTTTCATTGGTTGCATTTTATTTTGTCAGCCATCAGTTATTTCCAAATGGTTTTAACCATGCACCAAACCTTGTTGCTTCAGCCAATGCCTTATTTGGTGCGTGCGCAGTAGGTTTAGTGTTAACTGCGGCACTGGTTTGGATTACGGAATATTACACGGGCACTGACTACGCCCCAGTTAAACATATCGCCAAAGCCTCAACCACTGGCCATGCAACCAACATCATTGCAGGCATTGGCATTTCAATGAAATCAACCGCACTTCCTGTGATTTCAGTGTGTATTGCCATTTTAACGGCCTATCATTTAGCAGGCTTATATGGCGTGGCGATTGCGGCAACTTCCATGTTGAGCATGGCCGGCATTATCGTGGCGCTTGATGCTTATGGCCCAATTACTGACAACGCTGGCGGCATTGCTGAAATGGCCGAATTGCCAAGCAACGTGCGCGATGTTACCGACCCGCTTGACGCTGTTGGCAACACCACCAAAGCCGTAACAAAAGGCTATGCGATTGGCTCCGCAGGCTTAGCAGCATTGGTACTATTTGCCGATTACACACATAAACTTGAATCACACCTTGGCCAGGCCATAGACTTTAGTTTAAGTGACCCTAAAGTCATCGTTGGTTTATTTATCGGCGGCCTTATTCCTTTCTTGTTTGCGGCAATGGCCATGGAAGCGGTTGGGCGCGCAGCAGGTGCAGTGGTTGAAGAAGTGCGTCGTCAGTTCCGCGACATTAAAGGCATTATGGAAGGCACCGCCAAACCAGAATATGGTAAAGCGGTGGATATGCTCACCACTGCCGCCATTAAAGAAATGATGATTCCATCATTATTACCTGTGGCAGTGCCAATTGCCGTTGGCTTATTGTTAGGGCCAGTGGCATTAGGTGGCTTATTAATGGGTACGATTGTGACTGGCTTATTTGTTGCAATTTCAATGTGTACTGGCGGCGGCGCTTGGGACAATGCCAAAAAATACATTGAAGATGGACATCACGGCGGCAAAGGTTCTGAGGCACACAAAGCCGCAGTGACTGGCGACACCGTGGGTGATCCCTACAAAGATACGGCTGGTCCAGCGGTCAACCCGTTGATTAAAATTATCAACATTGTTGCGTTACTGATTGTACCGTTGCTACATATGTAAAAATTGGGTTCTTTACTCAAGGCGGCTTCGGCCGCCTTTTTCATTGCATTCGTCTACTGCACAAATAAAACGCTAATAGAGCGCATTAAAATACGCTAATTTAGTATCAAGTTAGTATCAAAAAAGCTGTGAATTTCCACCAACCTTTTGCGATGCTCTGGAAGCCTTGTAAATAAAGGCTTCCAGAGGCATTATTTTTTCTCGGTGGTTTATTCGTGTCATTTTGCTTAAATTTTAATCAATCTCAGAATACCTCTACATACATTCACTTTTTGCATTATCATTGCGCTATCAACACAAAGGCACTTATGTTAAGACATTCTGAATCACATCGTTCGCATCGCATTGGCTGGTTACGCGCGGCCGTTTTGGGCGCCAATGACGGTATCGTTTCAACAGCAAGTTTGGTGATTGGTGTAGCTGCGGCACAGGCCTCTCAAGAAACGATATTACTCACTGGTGTTGCGGGTCTCGTTTCTGGTGCTATGTCGATGGCCGCAGGCGAATATGTTTCGGTCAGTTCGCAGTCTGACACTGAAAATGCAGATTTAGCACGCGAAAAAGAAGAACTCGCCACCCAGCCAGAACATGAGCTTGAAGAACTTACCGGTATTTATGTGAAACGAGGATTAACGTCAGACCTAGCCAAGCAAGTGGCGCTTCAACTCACCGCACATGATGCACTTGGTGCGCACGCACGGGACGAATTGGGTATTATTGAAGCAACGAATGCTAAACCTGTACAAGCTGCACTGGCCTCAGCGGGTACGTTTGCAGTTGGGGCGCTGTTGCCTTTACTCGTGGCCTGGTTTGCATCAGAAACTAAACTGGTATTAAGTGTCGCGGTCATGTCATTAGCATTTTTAGCGTTACTTGGCGGATTGGCTGCAAAAGCGGGTGGCGCAAGCATTTGGCAGGGTACCGCCCGTGTTACCTTTTGGGGTGCCTTAGCCATGCTGGCCACCGCCGGTGTGGGGAGCTTGTTTGGTGTGGCTATCGCATAACGGCAAAAGCGCTGACATGATGTTGCACCAACAAAAAAAGCGTGGAAACCCACGCTTTTTTTATAATATTTGAGCTGCGCGTTCATTCCTATAACGCTGACAAGCCCTAAGACTGGTGGTGGTTAGAACGCTGGTTTTACTTCTGCGTTATTGTAACGCGCCACACCGTCCATAATTTCCTTGTGCGCGTCGTCAATTCCCACCCAGCCTTCAATTTTCACCCATTTACCTTTGTCCAAATCTTTGTAATGCTCAAAGAAGTGAGAGATCATTTCTAAGCGCCAGGGTGAAACGTCTTTATAGGTTTTTTGGTAGCCATATAAACCGCAAACTTTTTCAACAGGCACTGCGAGTAATTTTGCATCACCCCCTGCTTCATCCGTCATTTGCAACATGCCTAACGCGCGACAACGCACCACCACACCTGGCAACAATGGCACAGGGGTAATTACTAGCACGTCTACCGGATCACCGTCATCGGCCAAAGTATGCGGAATATAGCCGTAGTTACAAGGATATTGCATAGACGTTCCCATGAAGCGGTCAACAAAAATTGCGCCGCTTTCTTTATCCACTTCATATTTCACAGGGTCGCCCTGCATAGGGATTTCAATAATCACGTTAAAATCGTGTGGTAAATTTTTGCCTGATGGAACTTGATTGAGTGACATTGCATATTTCCAATAATTAAATAGAGATTCGTTTGTAAATTCAAGGCGCGCATTGTACCAAAGTCATGTAAATAAATTGTGACCTGATACAAAAATTAATATCAACTAACCTGCGCTCGGCATTGTTGAATGATTTCTTGAGGGGTGAGCTTTAACGCAAGATAAAACAAAGCGGGAATAATCACCACATCATCTAGCTGCCCAATAATAGGAATAAAATCAGGAATCAAATCAAAGGGTAACAGCAAATAGCCTACCGCCAAGCCCAATAATAACTTCGCCATCCACGGCGTCTCTGGGTGTTTAAGCACCAACCGGTAGACTTCTAGCTCTTTTTTTAAATGGCGGTAAAGGGTTTTGAACTTATCAAACATCCAACTTTTTACCAGTAAGGCGTTCAAACGCTTCAAGATATTTTTCGGATGTGCGCTGCGCTACGTCAGCCGGCAATGCAGGTGCTGGCGGTGTTTTATTCCAACCCGTTGATTCCAGCCAATCTCTCACATATTGCTTATCAAAGCTCGGCGGATTTTTGCCAACCACGTAGCCATCCGCAGGCCAGAAACGGGATGAATCAGGCGTGAGTATTTCGTCAATCAAATACAACGTCCCCGCATCATCAACACCAAATTCAAATTTAGTATCGGCAATGATGATGCCGCGCGTAAGCGCATACTGCGCAGCCTCGGTGTAGAGTTGAACACTCACTTTAGCCACTTTTTCAGCCAATTCTTTGCCTAACAACGTTGCGCATTTTTCGAGCGAAATGTTTTCGTCGTGGTCGCCTATTTCCGCCTTGCTTGAAGGAGTAAAGAGTGGCTGTGGTAACTGCGAGGCTTCTTGCAAATTTGCAGGAAGCGCAATACCGCATACCGTGCCTTTAGCCTGGTACTCTTTCCAACCACTGCCAACGAGGTAGCCGCGGACAATGGCTTCAATAGGTAAAGGCTTTAATTTTTTGGTGACAATGGCGCGGCCATGTACTTGCGATTTTTCATCCGCACTAACCACGGTGGCAGGGTCAATGCCCGTGAGGTGGTTCGGTACAATATGCTTTAATTTATCAAACCAAAAATTGGCAATTTGTGTGAGTACCGCCCCTTTGCTGGCAATTGGTGTGGGTAAAATCACATCAAATGCCGATAAACGGTCTGTCGTTATCAATAATAATTGATTCGCATCAACGGCATAAATATCGCGCACTTTGCCTTGGTTTAGTTTATGTAAACTTGTAATGTTGCTATATAACAATGGAGAACTCAAAGCATCACCTATTAAATATTATTTTGGAACATTGGGGTTATCACCATCTTCAGTATATGGAAAACGCACGTGGCCGAATCGCACGGCGAGTACTGCAAGCGCGATAATCAATACCGCTGTCGCAACGGCTAAAATATGCTCCGGTGTGAGTGTTTTAACTTCCAGCACCAAATAGCGCGCCAGTGCCACAATACCAATATAAAGCGGATAGCGTACGGGCAACTTTCCGGAACCCAAATATTGCTTCACCATCGACAGTACTTCAAGGTACAAGAATAAAAGTAGCAAGTCGCCAACACCAACCTTCGATGTCACCCACATTTTATAGATTTCATCAAATGTGGCATAGACAGTTGCCATACCAATCACCACAAGTACAAGCTGCTCGACATATTTAATCGCCTCTTGCCCGGCTTTTCCTATTTGACTGCTCGTTTTCACAAAGTCATCCTTCATCTCAATGAGTACAATTATAACTGACCGCAATCACCTATATTTTAATTTTTTTGCTCACCAATTTTTACGATCTTTAGCGTATTAGTGCCGCCCGGTGCGCCTATAGGCTCACCAAAAGTAAATAACACCAAGTCACCCGTACTCACAGCTCTCTCTTTTAATAACACTTGCTCCATTTCGTTCAGCACTTCATCCCGTTTTTTACTGCCTTGCTCAATGGGAAAAGGGTACACACCACGGTGCAACGTCAATTTTCTACGTGCAAATTTATCGGGCGACAATGCATATATCGGTACTTCTGCATCAGCGCGAGATAACCATTGTGCCGCGTTACCCGATTGCGTCAACGCTGCAATGGCTTTCACTTTTAAGTGTTTTGCAGTGTAGATTGCCGCCGCCGCAACCGCTTCATCCGTTTTCATAAACACTTGATCTGACTTCTGCGCGTGATATTGATTGATATACTCTTTTTCAGCCTCCATCACCACACGATGCACGGCTTGTACGGTTTCTAATGGGTATTGCCCTGCGGCTGTTTCAGCCGAAAGCATGACCGCATCTGTACCATCCAACACCGCATTTGCAACATCAGACACTTCCGCACGGGTTGGAATTGGGCTGGTAATCATGGACTCCATCATTTGCGTGGCCGTAATCACTAATTTATTTTGCGCGCGCGCCATACGTATCATCCGTTTTTGCAATCCCGGTACGGCGGCATCTCCCACCTCTACACCCAAATCGCCTCGGGCAACCATAATGGCGTCGGATGATTCAATAATCGCCTCCAGATTTTCAATCGCCTCAGCCCGCTCAATTTTGGCAATAATGCTGGAATTTCCGCCGGCTTTTTTTACCAAAGTTCTTGCCAATTCAACATCAAGGGCATTTTTTGGAAATGACATCGCAATATAATCTGCTTCTAACTTTACGGCGGTTTTAATATCCTCACGGTCTTTTTTAGTTAAAGCGTCAGCTGACAAGCCGCCGCCCTGGCGATTGATACCCTTATTATTACTCAGCACACCGCCATTGAGTACCAAACAATGAATTTGATTCCCTTTAACCCGATCGACTTGCATGGTGATGCGACCATCGTCCAAAAGCAACACATCGCCAGCCGATACTTCTTGTGGCAACGCCTTATAGTCTAGGCCCACATGATCTTGATTACCCAGCTCACAATCAGCATCAAGAATAAATATATCCCCCATCTTCAAGGCAACTTTTCCTAGCTCAAACTTGCCGATCCGAATTTTTGGTCCCTGCAAATCACACAACACACCTACCGGGCGCCCCAACTTTGCCGCAATGCTGCGTACAATTTCAGCACGCTTAATATGTTCCTCGGCTGTGCCATGAGAAAAGTTAAGCCGCACCACGTTAACGCCTGCGGTAATCATACGTGCAAGCATTTCTTCGCTAGAAGAAGATGGGCCTAATGTTGCTACAATTTTCGTTTTTCGTAATGTCAAATTTTTACCTTATTTCTGTAGCGTAAATGTAATGTATTTTAAATATCGTTAGCCACCATGTCGCCAAACAAAAATGGGGCGAATAGCCCCATTTTTAAAGTGCTAAACGTATCGGGCTACTACCTTTTTGCGCGTTGCTCTAATATGGCGACTGCAGGTAATTGCTTTCCTTCCAAGAACTCCAAAAATGCGCCACCAGCAGTTGAAATATAGTCTACTTTATCTTCAATACCATATTTCTGAATGGCTGCAATCGTGTCTCCGCCACCTGCCAAAGTAAAGGCCTTAGTAGTGGCAATCGCATTCGCAATCGTTTTGGTACCTTCACCGAACTGGTCAAATTCAAACACACCAACGGGCCCGTTCCAAACCACAGTCCCAGCATTTTTAATAATCTCCGCTATTTGACTAGCAGATTTCGCGCCAATATCAAAAATCATATCGTCAGCAGCCACCGCAGCCACGTCTTTCTTTATTGCTGGCTCATTTGCATCAAATTTTTTGCCGCAGACCACATCTACCGCAATAGGTACTGCTGCACCTCTTTGGCTCATTTTATCCATTAAAGTGCGCGCCACGGGAACGAGATCATCTTCACACAAAGATTTACCAACTTCATTTCCAGCGGCTTTTAAGAACGTATTGGCAATACCGCCACCCACCACCAGCTGGTCGACTTTTTCAGACAAACTTTCTAGCACTGTCAACTTGGTAGAAACTTTACTACCGCCCACAATTGCTACCATTGGGCGTGCCGGACTAAGAAGTGCTTTTGTGAGCGCATCTAATTCATTCACCAACAGAATACCCGCTGCTGCAACAGGTGCGAATTTAGCTACACCATGCGTTGAAGCCTCAGCGCGATGTGCCGTACCAAAAGCATCCATCACAAACACATCACACAGTTTGGCATACTTTTGTGACAATTCATCAGTGCTTTTTTTCTCACCTTTATTAAAACGGCAATTCTCCAAAACGACCAATTCTCCAGCCGCTACATCAAAGCCACCTTCAAGCCAATCTTTGATTAACCGTACCGGTTTCCCAAGTTTGGTAGAAATTACATCAACCACGGGCTTGAGAGAATTTTCTTCTGAATAAACGCCTTCTTCTGGACGACCCAAATGGGAAGTCACCATGACTTTTGCGCCAGCTTTGAGCGCGTGTTCAATCGTTGCCATGGATGCGGTGATGCGGGCATCAGAGGTTACTTTTCCATCAGCCACTGGCACATTTAAATCTGCACGAATCAGCACACGCTTTCCGCTTAAATCCAAATCGGTCATTTTGATTACTGCCATCACATCACTCCTTTATTTATTTTGCAGCCATCATCGCCACAGCATTATCCAGCATACGGTTACTGAAACCCCACTCATTGTCATACCATGCACAAACTTTAACGAGCAGCCCATCCTTGGTTACTTTTGTGAGGGTGGCATCAAAATTTGATGAGAAATTGGTATGGTTGTAATCCACTGAAACTAATGGCGCCTCGTTGTAAGACAAAATACCTTTTAGCGCACCACTGCCAGCGGCTAAGTGCATGATGTGGTTTACTTCTTCTTTAGTGGTTGGGCGTGATGCGGTAAAGGTTAAATCCACCAAAGAAACATTAATGGTCGGAACCCGAATCGCAAAACCGTCTAGCTTACCGTTTAACTCTGGCAATACCAAACCCACGGCGGCGGCGGCGCCAGTTTTGGTAGGGATAAGCGAAGTCGTTGCAGAACGTGCCCGACGCATATCCGCATGGTGCGAATCAGTGAGTACTTGGTCGTTCGTGTAAGAGTGAATGGTATTCATTAAGCCATTCACAATACCAATTTTTTCATGCAAAGGTTGCACCATTGGCGCCAACCCATTGGTGGTGCAGGATGCATTTGAAATGACGGTATGGCTGGCTTTAATCACATGATGATTCACGCCATACACCACCGTTGCATCAATATCTTTATCACCCGGCGCTGATAACAATACTTTTTTTGCGCCTGCATCAAGATGCGCTTGCGCTTTAGCCTTACTGTTAAATGCGCCCGTGCATTCCAACACAATATCAATGGCTAAATCACGCCAAGGCAGTTCAGCAGGGTTACGAGAAGCAAAAGTTTTAATTTTTTGGCTGCCGATAATCATATCGTCACCATCCACACCTACATCAAACGGAAAGCGGCCATGCGCACTATCATAACGCGTTAAATGTGCATTGGATTCTGCATCACAATCGGCACTGTTGATGGCGATAATTTCGATGTCTTTTCGCCCAGACTCATATAGCGCTCGTAACACCATGCGCCCAATGCGCCCATATCCATTAATTGCTACTCGGATTGCCATGAAAATTCCTAAATTAAACTTTTTACCTAATTAAAAGAAATAAGGCACCCCTAATGAGGTGCCTTACTAAACTTACGCACTTCCAGCCCTAGGGCCGAATTAAGTGCGCATTAGTCAAACTGCAACACCTTGAACTACAGGACTGATTTTACAGTTGCAACCACATTTTCAACCGTAAAGCCGAAATGTTTCATCAACGCGCCGCCTGGTGCTGACTCGCCAAAGGTGTCAATACCCACTACAGCGCCTTCTAAACCTACATATTTACGCCAGAAATCAGGATGCGCCGCTTCTACAGCCACACGTTTAACGCCTGGGGTCAATACGCTGTCTTTATAGGCTTGGTCTTGACGATCAAATACGTTGGTAGATGGCATTGAAACCACGCGCACTTTAGTACCTGCAGCAGTTAATTCTGCCGCCGCTTTCACTGCTAAATCTAATTCAGAGCCATTGGCAATGATAATCACATCGGCTTTACCGGCAGCGTCTGAGAATACATAACCACCTTTGCGGATTAAGTCAAAATCTTTGGCATCGTGCTTAACACCCGCCAAGTTTTGACGTGAAAGTACCAAGCTGCTTGGACCATCTTTACGCTCTACAGCTGCAACCCAAGCGACTGTAGTTTCAGTTGAATCAGCAGGACGCCATACATCCATACGAGGAATGTAACGTAAGCCAGAAGTATTTTCTACTGGTTGATGGGTTGGACCATCTTCACCTTGGCCGATAGAGTCATGTGTTAATACATAAATCACGCGTAGATGCATCAATGCAGACATACGCATGCCGCTCTTCATGTAGTCTGAGAACATGTGGAATGTGCCGCCGAATGGTAGTAAACCACCGTGCAATGCCATACCGTTCATAATGGCTGCCATACCAAATTCACGCACACCGTAAGAGATGTAGTTTCCTGGGTTTTTAGCATCTACGTGTTTAAAGCTACCGCATGAGGTTAAGTTAGAACCTGTTAAGTCCGCAGAACCGCCTAAGAATTCTGGCAATAATGGTGCTAATGCGCCGATTGCATTTTGTGATGCTTTGCGGCTTGCATTGCCTTCCGCTTTTTCGTTCACTGCAGCGATAATTTTATCTGTTTCTGCTTTCCAGTTAGCTGGCAAATCACCTGCCATGCGGCGTGTGTATTCAGCCGCTTCAGCTGGGAATGCTTTTGCATAGGCTGCAAATTTATCATTCCATGAAGATTCAGCAGCAGCGCCTTTCGCCGTTGCATCCCAACCAGCGTATACATCTGCTGGAATCACAAATGGCTCATGTGGCCAGCCGATGTTGGCACGTGTCGCTGCAACTTCTTCTAAACCTAATGCAGAACCGTGGCAATCGTGTGAGCCAGATTTGTTTGGTGAACCCATACCAATGACTGTTTTACAGCAAATCAATGATGGCTTGTCTGTTACTTTTTTAGCTGCAGCAATTGCCGCGCCAATTGCAGCCACATCGTGACCATCAACTGACTGAACGTGCCAGCCGTATGATTCAAAACGTTTAGCTGTATCGTCTGTGTACCAACCTTCAATGTGACCATCGATAGAAATACCGTTGTCATCCCAGAATGCAGTTAACTTACCTAAACCCCATGTGCCCGCTAAAGCACAAGCTTCGTGAGAAACGCCTTCCATCATACAGCCGTCGCCCAAGAACACGTATGTGTGATGGTCAACAATGTTATGGCCTGGTTTGTTGAATTGGTCAGCCATTAATTTTTCAGCCATTGCAAAACCAACACCGTTTGCAATGCCTTGGCCTAGTGGACCTGTAGTTGTTTCAACGCCTGGCGCATAACCGTACTCTGGGTGGCCAGCACATTTTGAATGTAATTGACGGAATGTTTTTAATTCATCCATTGGCAACGCGTAACCTGTAAGGTGCAATAATGAATAAATCAACATTGAACCATGACCATTAGAAAGCACAAAACGATCGCGATTTGACCAGTTTGGATTTTTTGGATTATGGCTTAAATGGTGATTCCAAAGCTCTTCAGCAATTTCCGCCATGCCCATAGGCGCGCCTGGGTGGCCAGAGTTAGCTTTTTGTACCGCATCCATCGATAACGCGCGAATAGCGTTGGCTAGGTCTTTACGTGTTGCCATAGTTTTCTCCCTAATGATTAACTTGAAGTCTTATTATGAAGTGCAATAAAACTTTGATTGAATTCTTTAAAAAGCCAGTCAAATTACCGCTTTTAATGAAAGACTAAATTATTGCTTAAATAGCCTATTTCAGCAAGGGCTTAGGGGGCTATTGACGCGCAAATAATTTACGTAAGATTTGCCAAAAAATTATACCAATGCGAAATGTTCGCTTTGTAATCGTAGTGGTTGCCAATAAAAAATCACTTCTTTTTCGCACCTAAATTTATTCAATTTTAGCTTGATTTACCTCGCAACCTTTTTCGATGCCCTGCGAGCCTTATAAATAAAGGCTCGCAGGGCATTATTTTTTTCTCGAGGTTTTTTTGATGCGTTTGACTGTTTTTTTATAGCACCAACATTAGGCGCTTTTTAATTGGCAATTTCCACTTGATGGCCGCTTGTAACGGCCTGTAAAACCGCCTCAATGGCTTTGCAATTTCCTTGAGCGTCGGCAAAATTTAAGCGTGGCGGCTTATCGTTGAGTACGCAATCACTAAAATGCTCAATTTCTAAGGTGAAGTGGTTGACGGGCGCAAAACGTTCTTCTGAATACCGGCCATCTTCTAGCGCCCAGCTAATCACCGGCACATCGTTTTGAAACACCCAAACCGCGTGACATTTCACCCAGCCTTTGCTGCCGATGATTTCATATTCTGATTTGCGGCTACGCTCAAAGCTCACATCAAAATGGCCAAAACGTGCGCGGCCTTCTGCATCTGGGCCAAAGTCCAGCACACCGCTGGTGACAATATCTGCGCCAGCTTCATTAAGCTTGGCGCGCGCAATAACAGATTTAGGCTCCGCAGGAATGCCGTTTTGCGCAAAACACCAGCGCAAACTATGAATCGCGTAGGGTCCAATATCCCACATGGCACCGCCACCGTTGGCCATGTTGCGATTGATGCGATACATGCGCGAGGCTTTCATTAAAAATGAATAACTCGCACGCACCGACAACACGTCGCCAATCAAGCCAGACGCAACAATATCTTGCACTTGCTGGTGCTGCGGATGAAAGCGGTACATAAAGCCTTCCATGACCTTGACCTGATATTGATTTGCCGCCGCATAAATCGCATTAATTGCCTGCAAGCGAATCGCCATCGGCTTTTCTATCAACACATGTTTGCCTGCTTTAATGGCTTTAATCGCCCATTCCGCGTGTTCTTCATTGGCCATTGGGCAATAAATCGCCTGAACATCCGCATCTTGAATCAAACTTTCTAAATCATCATAACATTGCACATCGCGCTGTTGATGTGGCGCATATTTTTGCAACGTTGCCAATGCCGCGCCCGCTCGACGGCTAGCAATCGCCACCAGGCGTGAATTAGGCGCTTCAATAATCGCCGGCAGTAAACGCTCGTTCACGCGTGCGGCGCCAAGGATTCCCCAGTTCAGTTTTGCTTCGCTCATGTTCACCACCATTTTTTAATGTACATATGCAGATATTATACTGATTTCATCCGTCGTTGCTGCATGCATTGCACTCACGCGGCGACAAGCTTATGATTGGCATCTTTGGGTAAAAACCCAAATTCCCGAGGCACTGCCATGCAACAAAATATTTCGCTCAATGAAATTGGTCTCTCAAAAAAAGCACCGCAAAAAAACGCTTTTTTTAATTTGGCGTTCAGGCCGTTTTTCTTAGGTGCCAGTATTTTTTCGATTGTGTCGCTGACATTATGGATGGCGGTGTATGGCAGGCACGTACAGCTTAGCTTAACAACGGTGACGCCCGCGCAATGGCATGCGCACGAAATGCTCTTTGGTTACGCTTTTGCTGTGATTGCAGGGTTTTTACTCACCGCCGTTAAAAACTGGACTGGCATACAAACATTACACGGCAAACCGCTATTTGCGCTTTTCACTTTATGGTGTTTTGCGCGATTAACCATGCTCATCGCGCCCAATCTTATTGCCGTTGCGGCAGCGTTAGACATTGCATTTAACCTAGCACTGGCTTATGCCGTTGCCGCGCCCATCATCAAAGTAAAACAATGGCGTCAACTAGGCATTTTAGCCAAAATTGCCATACTAACCTTAGCCAATGCGGCCTTTTATGCCCAAGCGCTGGGTCTTTTAGCCAATGGTGCGCATATCGGCATTATCGTTGGTCTGTATTTAACCATCAGCTTGATTTTAGTCATCAGCCGCAGAGTGGCGCCCATGTTTATTGAGCGTGGTGTCAAAGAAAAAGTGGTACTCAAGCAATTTAAATGGCTAGACATCAGCATCATGCTCTTTTTAGTAGCATTATTATTTAACGAGCTTGTTACACAAAGCGCCCCAGTTAGCATTTTAATGGGCATTTTATTATTTTTAGCCAACGGTTTCAGGCTGTTTAATTGGCACACAAAGGGCATTTGGAAAGTGCCGCTGCTATGGAGCTTGTATTGTGGACTCTGGCTCATCAACTTAGGCTTTCTGTTGTTAGCACTTAGCTATATTACCAGTGCGGTTAGCATAATATTTGCCATGCATTTGTGGGCAATTGGTGGCATTGGTTTAATGACGTTGGCGATGATGACGCGAGTCTCATTAGGCCACACGGGCAGAAGCATTCATGAACCGCCAAAATTGATGCCTTACGCATTCGGAATCATCATCGCTGGGGCGCTGATACGCGCAGTTTTACCGATTTTCGTGAGCCAATATTATCTCGCTTGGGTCATCGGCGCTTATTTTTGTTGGGTGATAGGATTCGCGCTATTTTTCATTCAATATTACAGAATACTGACAAAACCGCGCATAGATGGCGCATTTGGCTAATAATTTACATTGCACGAACACCAATAGGCGCCCAACGCACAAGCATCGGGCGCACTTTTTTTAAATCAAATCGAATCTTCTGCAAACCATTTAATACTGCAACCAATGCTGGCAATTTGCTCTTTTGGGCCCTCGCCAGTCTCAGCGATTTGCTTCATCGCATTAAACAAATCACGTTTATTGTTTTGATCAGCAATTCTGCGGCCTGCAGCATCAAAACGGCCACGGTATTGCAGCTCTAAATTGGCATTAAACCCAAAAAAATCTGGCGTACAGACTGCACCATAAGCTTTGGCGACTTCTTGCGTATCATCCAGCACATACGGAAACGAAAAATTGTAGAGATTTGATTCTTCGCGCATGCGTTCAAAAGAATCTTCCGGATAGTTTTCTGTATCATTACTTTGAATCGCAATGGTGTTAATGCCATATTGCAATAACTCGCGACAGTCATCCACCAAACGCGTTTTAATGGCTTTAACATAAGGGCAATGATTGCAGATAAACATCACCAACAAACCGTTTTTACCCGCACTGCTAGCCAGGGTATGACGTTTACCATCAACACCCAACAAGTTAAAATCCGCTGCGCGTTGACCGAAATTACAGACAGGTGGATTGAGAGCGACCATGTTATTCTCCTCGATTTCGTTATAATTATTGATGCGCTGATACTAGCGTTTATATTATCACTTTTTAACCCTTTGTTAAGCGGAAGACTTCATGGCAAATTTGCGCTTTTTTACTGACCACGCACTCACCTTGGGCGCCACCGTCACGCTTTCAGAAAGTGCGGCTGCACATGCAACTCGGGTACTCAGATTAAATGTGAATGATTCAGTGATTATCTTTAATGGGGATGGTTTTGATTACGATTGCACGTTGGTCACGGTCAACAAAAATGCCGCCGTTGCCAAAGTGGCCGGACAACGAAAAATTGAAAACGAATCACCACTGCGCATCACGCTTTTGCAAGGCATTTCAAGCGGCGACCGCATGGATTTCACCATCCAAAAAGCCGTTGAATTAGGCGTAACTAATATACAGCCCATTGCCACAGAACGTAGCGTGGTAAAACTCAGTGTTGACCGTGCACAAAAACGTACCGCACATTGGCAAAACATTGTTGCGTCTGCCTGTGAGCAATCTGGCCGCGCGGTTGTGCCGCAAGTTGGCGCACCGATGAGCCTGCCGCAGTGGCTTACCGCCAATCCGCAATCTAATCAAACGCGTATTTTACTTACCCCAATAGGTGCCACACCGCTCAAAAGCATGCCGAAACCAATGCATGAAATTCAATTGCTGATTGGTGCTGAAGGTGGACTGAGCCAACACGAAATTGACACAGCGCTTGCACAAGGGTTTCAATCGATTGTGCTTGGCCCGCGTATTTTGCGCACAGAAACCGCAGCCCTTACAGCCATTTCCGCCATACAAACGCTTTGGGGTGACTTTTAAAAATTCATCCAGAAACCTACATTAAACCTGCTTTTAACATGCGTTTAAAAACCGTTAATTTTAAGCTTTTTTAAGCACAACCTTTTTCGATGCTCTGGAAGCCTTGTAAATAAAGGCTCGCAGAGGCAAAAAATTTCCTCGTACAAAATTCCATGCTAAAAACGCGTTTTTTGTGCATCTGTTTATCTGTATTATTTTGCTTCAACCGCAGGCGCCTCAACAGCAGGTTCTGCAGATTTTGTCGCGCTTTTAACATCCAGCGTCAGTTTGGTGTTAATCGCCTTCGTTTTACTATCAGCTTTAATGACTTCCGCTTTTTGAAGACGCACACGTTCTGCCGCAACGCCTGCATCCAACAAGGTTTTTTGTATCGCCTCGCCGCGCGCTTTTGCCAGTGCTTGCAAGTCGGCTTCTTTGACTTCAATACTTACTGTGAGTTTTTCTTGCGCTTCTTCAAAATGCCCCGCTTTAGGTTTTTCAAATTTTGCAGCCAGTTTCTTGAGCATGCCCTTTTTAGTGAGCGTGTCGTGGAGTGCATCAATGGCTTTTTGCACTTTAGGATTTGTTAAATCAATCGGGCCCGCTTCTTGTCCTTCAGCCAACTTTAACCCAATTTCCTCTGCCACTTGGCGGCGAAGCGTGGCTTCTTGAATTGCGCGTGCATCTAGCAACGCATCGTAGCTCGGCACAACACCTAAGGCCAACCCAGGCCGCTTAGCAAAAGCCTCACTCACGGCTTTGAGTTTTTCAAGTTCAGGCGGGCTAATGGCTGCTTTGCCGGCCTCAAAGGTAATGGCTTCTAACTTGTCGGCGCCACTGCCAAATAATTTACCCAATGCGCGAAACGGCGCGGTTACAATTTTACCCAGCACATTACGGATGGCTTTCCAGACGATGCTGCCATAGCTGAATTTTGGGTCATCCAAACTGCCCGTGATAGGCAAGTCGAGATCTATCACGCCATCGCTGTCTTCCAAAATCGCAATGGCTAAATCCAGCGGCAAGTTGGCGGCTTCGGCGCTATCTACTTTTTCGCCCAATTTCAGCTTGTTAATGACAAACTTATTTTCACCCGACAATTGCCGTTGTTTAATTTTGTATTCTAAATCTACCGACAGCTTGCCAGAATCAATACGCCTGCCCGCAAATTTACCTGAATATGGTGTGAGACGATTCATTTCTAAGTTGGTAAAGGCTAATTTTAAATCGGTGAAATTTGTCGCTTTAAATGGCTGCACTGAGCCACGAATGCGGGCCGCACCATAATCATCCACTTTGCCGTCCAGTTCCACTTGCGCAATTGCACTCGCGTTGGTGGACACACCGTTGATGACCCCCGTGAGCGAATGAATTTGGGTGCCAAATTGCGGCTTGAGCGAAAGGTCAGCAAATTCTAGCGCCGCATTTTCAATACGCACTGTTTCAATGCTTACAGGAAATGCCGCTGGCGTCGTATCTTCAGTTGGCATTGGCGCAATTGCGGCTACTAGCGTTTTTTCTTCTACTTTTGGTGCTACTGCGGCGCCGATTATCTCTACAGGTTTAGCGGTTTCAATGTTACTGGTATCCACCTTGGCTTCTAGCACTTCTTTTGTCTGCGCGGCTGTATTTTGCTCTTCAGGCACGCCTACATTGACCTGCGCTTGACTTCGCAACACGCGGGTAATGTTCATGCTTTTATCTTCGTGAATAATAAACTTGCCCGCAGGTTGAGTGATTGTTAATGCCGCCATGTGAACGCGGTTTGGCGAGAGTGACAACTCCAAACTGTCACTGGCGAGTTTTTCCCAAGCTAAAAATGGCGCGTCACCGGCTTCTTCAAGTAAGGCTAATTTATCGACACTAAAGCCGCCATTAAAGGCCACTGCTAGCGCTTTTTCGTCTTTAACAATGAGTTTTCCCGCAACACTTCCAGCACCCTCATTGAGCTTTAGCAAGGCAAATTGATTTAAATACGGTGAAAATGGTTTTAAAGTGAGTGCGGCCAGCTTGAGGTCTAAGTTCACCTTCAACGGCGTTGGCGTAACTTTACCGAATGCTTCAAAACGTCCACCCTGCTTAATATTAAAACTTGCTTTAATTGGCACTGCGCGTGATAAATCCAATGTGGCATCACGTGCTTCTAGTGCCAGCTTATCCACATCCAATACCACTGGCACAGCATTACTTTTATCCTCAATATGCAGTTGGCTATTTTCCAGCGCCAGTTTTTTTAAATTAAGCGCCCAATCGTTATTTTTGGTGGACTTGCTTTTTACTTGCGTTACATTTTGGGCTGTATTCGCGTTTGCACTCAAAATTGTTTGCCAATTTAAGGGCGCATCAGCCGGCTTAATGATTTCTGTTTTAAGTCCAGACAACTGCAATGAGGCAATATTCACTTGCTGTTTATCAAGCAAAATTTCACCTTTGCTAAGTTGCAATTTATCTAAGCTCGCCACTGGTTTTGGCGTTGTGCCAGACCTCACCGTTGCGTTACTAAGTGCCGTTTGTAGGCGATGCAATGTCCAAAAACCTTCTGGATTCTTCAGCGAAAAATTTACATTGATATCGGCCACGTTTACTTGCAGTGGCTGCTTAAAGCTTTGATCTTGTAACGCCGCTTGCCAATTTTGCAAACCAATTTCGGCAATTTCAATGGCAAACGGGCTGACAGGCGTATTAGCTGGTGTCGCGTCGGTCGCCAACGCGGTGCTTTCAGTGATGACTTCATTCGCTTCAAACGCACTTTGCCAGTTAAGTGTGCCTGACTGATTTCTAGTTGCCTGAATAATGCCTTTGCCTAATACAACTTGCGCGATGTTTGCCTGACGTTTTTCTAAATCCAAACGAATATGATTGATGTCAAATTGTGGCAAGGATAACAAGGTGTCTTTACCATGAGACACTTGAATATTTGAGACTTTGACATCCAAATCCTCAAATTGCACTTGTGGATGATTATTATGCTGAACAAACGCCAATTTAGGCAACGTAATGTGAGTACTTGCTAACTGTACAACGGTTTCTTTTCCTCGCTGTATGCTTAGTTCATCAAGGGATAAGTCTAGCGTTTGCACTATTAAATCAGGCTGATTTTGATAACTAAAATCTATTTTTGGCGCTGAAAATTGCGCCTTAGATAACGTCACCTCGCCAACATGACTAAGCGTGCCGGCAAGTTGATTCAACCGGACAGAATGGCCATTTAAACTCACTTTTGGCTGGTCATTTTGCAGCGTAAAATCATAAGAAAAATTCGCCTCAATATCACCACGACTTGGCTTGAACGGCAACTCAACCCCTTTAACTATTTGCAAAATTTTTGCCAGCTTCAAGCCTGATACCGCCACCGCACCTTTAGACGCAACTGGATTAACACCCATATCACCCTTCCACTTTAAGGCGCCGCCATGCTCGGGAAACTTTGCCGCAATTAAGTAATCGCCGCGGTCTTTCGGCAAAGTAGAAAATCCATCCAACTCAAAATCTAGCGGACTGAGTGTTGCTTGATAAGGCGCCGCTCGATGGGCATCCATGTATTGAAGTTGCCCTTGTTTTACCACGATATGTGCTATCACCACGCGAGGAATGGTTTCACTCGGTGGTTTTTTATCTTCATTAAGTTTTTGAATTAAATCAGCCCAATTGAGCTTGCCTTGTGGCGATATTGCAACCAAGCCTTGCGGTGCTAATAGATTGATTTCATTAAAACGCCACGCCCAATCAAACAGCCCACTAAATTCTAAATCAACCACCAGTTTTTCAAAACCGGCTAATGGCGCACCATGTTTATCAGCCAAATTAAACTGCTCAACCGTTGCCTTTAATCGAAAAGGGTCAAACGCCACACGACCAACACTGGCCTGGCTTGCCAACTGCTTATCTGCAACCCAAGGCACCAGTTTTTTTGCCAGTGGATTCACCACAAAATAACTGAATATTAAATAACCTGCAAACAGACCAACAAAGACTTTTGTTGGCAGGCTCACCAATAATTTTTTTAGATTATTTTTCATGTCAGGTATTTCAGAATTTTTATATTTACAAGCAATAACATCAGCTTAACAAAATTCTGCCAAATTGTATTGCTTTTAAAATGCCTATTATTTGTATTTATTACATTAATAGACTAATATTATGTATATATTACAAATTAAGGATGTTAATGTCGCTCGGCAACTATATTCGCCATTTACGCAAATCACATAGGTTTACATTGCAACAACTCGCGCAAAGGGTTGATGCTGACGCAGGCAACTTATCTCGCATTGAGCGTGGCGAACTTGGCATATCAGAAAACCTGTTAAGAAAAATTGCTGCTGCTTTTGAAACCACCCCAGCAACACTTTATGCTGAAAGTGATACCGCACAAACGACCCCTGTGCCGGCGCAACTTGCCTACAACAACGCCGTGCAAAACAACTCTCAGGAATTTGTGCAGTGGTTTCGTTCAGCAACACCTTACATCCACGCTTTTGGCGGCAAAACATTTGTCATTGCCTTTGGTGGCGAAATTGTAGATGAAAAACAATTCACCACCCTCACACACGACCTAAACCTATTGGCCAGCCTTGAAGTCAGGCTGGTATTAGTACATGGCGCACGCCCGCAAATTGAACAACGTCTTAAACGCGCCCAACTCACACCCTTATTACACAACGGACTGCGCGTCACCGATGATGAGGCCATGGAAGCCGTGAAAGAGGCGAACGGCGCAGTAAAAGTTGAAATTGAAGCGTTACTGTCGATGGGGATCGCCAATTCGCCCATGGCGGGGGCGGATATTCGGGTTGCCAGTGGCAATTTTGTGACCGCAAAACCCATTGGGGTCATCGATGGGGTTGATTTACAGCATACGGGCGAAGTTCGCAAAGTCAACGCCGCAGGCATACAAAAACGTCTGAATGAAGGGGAGTTAGTATTGGTATCACCGCTAGGCTACTCGCCAACAGGCGAAATATTTAACTTAAGCCTAGAAGACGTTGCTGTGAGCACTGCCATTGCACTCGACGCCGATAAATTAATATTTTTGATGGATTCTGAAGGCGTACAGAATTTACGCGGTGAATTGTTGCGTGAGATGACCGCTGAAAAAGCAAAAAATCTATTGCGCAATGTGCAAAATAGCGAAGAACCTATCCACATTTCAGATGACATTAAATATTATCTGCCTGCCGCCATTCATGCATGTGAACATGGCGTTGCACGTGTACATTTAATCTCACGCCATGTTGACGGCGCAATCCTACAGGAACTATTCACCATGGAAGGTATTGGCACCATGGTCACCGAATTGCCGCTTGAAACCATGCGTCAAGCAACCATTGATGACGTTGGTGGCATATTAAAACTGATTGAACCGCTTGAAAATGAAGGCATATTAGTACGCCGTGGCCGTGAGCGCATTGAGATGGAGATTAACCATTTTTATGTGATGGAGCATGACAATCGCATCATCGGCTGTGCCGCCCTGTATCCCTTTATAGAAGAGCGGGCGGCCGAATTT
>JAKQTB010000121.1 GCA_029569495.1 Pseudomonadota bacterium
AGTTGCACAAACACATCTTCTAAGCTGGTTTGGTCTGGCGCAATGTGAAACAAGCCCCAATTATTGCTGACGGCGGCTTGTACAATGGCTTCCGCAGAAGAGGCATCGTCAGAAAAGGTAATACGCATCATGTTGTTGTGCAAGTTTTCTACTTCTAGTATGCCAGCAACTTTCAGTAATGCTTCTGAGTTTGGCGCGTGGCGGAAACCGACCAGCAGTTT
The DNA here is from genome assembly GCA_029569495.1 of Pseudomonadota bacterium. Lineage (GTDB taxonomy): Bacteria > Pseudomonadota > Gammaproteobacteria > Burkholderiales > Methylophilaceae > Methylotenera. The sequence goes on from JAKQTB010000121.1 coordinate 222, forward strand.
ATTGCCAACACGCTGTTTTTTGAGTACGTCAATGTTCCCATTAAACACTAACTTACCTTTGTCTATAATTTGAACGTGGTCACAGACCATTTCAACTTCTGGCAAAATATGGGTAGAGATAATCACACTATGTTCTACGCCTACTTCGCGAATCAGTGCGCGAATATCGCGAATTTGAATGGGGTCTAGCCCAACAGTAGGTTCATCTAAAATGACTACCATTGGGTTGTGAATAATCGCCTGCGCAATACCTACGCGCTGCTGATAACCGTTGGATAAGTTTTCAATCAAGCGTTTGCTCATGTGACCTAAACCGCAACGATCTTTAGCATTTTCTACTGCTTTTCTGATGTTGCCGCTGGTTACGTGGTGCAGGCGTGCAGCAATGATTAAGTACTCATCTACCGTCAATTCCTTGTATAAAGGGCGCATTTCAGGCAGGTAACCAATCAAGGCTTTAGCTTCCTTGGGGTTTTCTATCATATCAATGCCGCAGATTTTGACTGAGCCGTTACTGGGTGCTAAGTTGCCAGTAAGCATTTTCATGGTGGTGGACTTTCCCGCGCCATTGGGGCCTAAAAAGCCCAACACTTGTCCTTTGCTGAGAGTAAAGCTGACGTTGCTCACTGCTTCACGACCGCCATAATGGCGTGTGAGTTCTAGGGCTTCTACGGTAAATTGAGGCATGTTATCAGAGCTAAAATTGCGGTTACTTAACCCTTTAGTTTACAAACGTAAGATTGGTGCATTTGTCGTTAATAAAAGTCATCTCAGTTTTTTTGAAAGTATCTTTTGAATTGTATTGAACAATGTTTGTGTAGTACCACATTTCAATCACATCTTGTTTTTCGCCGCTAGGCACGGCCTTGCCAACATAAGCCTCTGAATTGCTCGGTTTAGTTGGCGACTGTTTTTTCATTGGTTGTCCAAGTGAGGCTAAAACAAACTCCTTATTTTTACCTTTAAATGTTTGAATAAATTCCATTTCTTTATAAGTTTTTTTGCCTTTAACAGGAGCGTCAGCTAAAGTAATATTTGCAGTAGAAAGTAAAGTTGCTGCGAGGGTAAGTAATGTGACTAGTTTTTTCAAAATAAATCCTTATTGATGTGAGAAATGGGTTAGTTACTTATCTAAAGAGGCCTTGCTTTGCGTAACGCCAAGTTGAATGGCTAAATGCACAAGATTGGCTGTTGTTTGCACTTCCAATTTTCGTCTAATGGTTGTTTGAATGTTTGCCACTGTTTTATAGCTAATATTCAGGCTATTTGCGATAACATCCAACGAATTACCTATGGCTAATTGCCTAAACACTTCAAATTCACGTGGGGCCAATTTTTCAAGTGGTTTGTTGTTTTGATTCATTAAATCAATGGCGAGATGTTCGGCAATTTTCCGTCCAATAAAGCGTTCACCTTTAAATACTTTATCAACGGCATCTACCAATATATTGATTTCATCGGATTTAACAACATAGCCTTTTGCTCCTGCCTGCATGGCACGTAATGCGTAAATGTTGTCATCGTGCATACTGTAAACAATAATCTTGGCATTTTTTTGGCGCAGCATGATTCTTTGTAAAGCCTCTAATCCACCCATGCCCGGCATATCTAGATCCATAATAATCAGGCCTGGTTTATGCTCTTGATATTGCAATATTGCGGCTTCACCACTTTCCGCCTCAGCAATGACGCGATATCCCCACTGGTTAAGCAGACTTTTTAACCCCTGTCGCACCACAGCGTGGTCATCAACGAGTAATATGGTTTTTTCCATGATATATACCTAAAATTTAACTTAAATTTAGATCAAACTATTCAGCGCAAGCGATGTGAATGGGGATCTTTGCGCACACAATCAGCCCTTTTGGAGTATTGTTGCTTACAAAAAACTCTCCACCAACAGCGCAAATGCGCTCGCGCATACCTATCATGCCCATGCCAGAAGATATCGTTTGACCATCGAAGCCATTACCATCATCTTTAATTTCAAGGCACAAGTACTGTGCGTCATTGTCAGTTTTGCTGTCGACTAAATTTAGTGATATATCCACATGATTAGCTTGCGCGTGTTTTGCAATATTTGTTAGAGATTCTTGTACAAAACGGTATAGCGTTACGCTCACCTGTTCAGAGATTACACGGTATTGCTTAGCACACTGCTCTGAAAAAAGAGCAACCCCATCTTGTATGTGTAATACAACATCTATATTGGGCTGCTGCTCTTGCCACTCTTGTACCATTAAATGAATGCCATCTACACAGCTTTTACTATTGGTTGGCGCTGGGCGCAAGCGACGCATGAGCGACCTTGCC
>JAKQTB010000122.1 GCA_029569495.1 Pseudomonadota bacterium
AAAAAGCTTCCGCTATTAACCATGCCACGACAAGAGGCGCGTGACTTAATCATTGGTCAAAAAATCCTTAACCTAGTGCCATGAGTGTCTGACCCCATTTATTTGCGCGCAAAAAGGCGGTGTAGATACACCGCCTGAAGCTAAATTAATCATTGCAATCGCGTGTCAGTTACAGTATTTATCTACTTCATTTTTCGCATCTACTCTACCCTTAGCAATATCGGCATCACTTAAAAACTCACGCTCACCTTTATCATTAATTTTACTCATACGGCCGCCATTCACAAAAGTAGCTAACTTTGATTTAGCCAGCTTGCAGTTTTCTTGCTTAATTTCTAACTCAGCCTTTTTTTGCGCTTCTAACTTTTTATTTTCTTCTGCTTCTTTAGCACGTTTAGCGGCTGCCTCTTCTTTTGTTGGCGGGGCTTTTTTCAAATCATCGGCTTTTAGTTTGTTAATCGCTACCGTTGCATCACCCTCAACCTCAGCCAAAGGTGCCTGACCTGTTGGTGTTACTAATTTTTTACCACTCATTGACTCTTGTTTAATGTTGGACGGCGGCGGCACATCGCTGTAGCGTATGACGCCATTCGTATCACGCCATTTATAAATCTCAGCTGTTGCTAAGATAGGTAGCAACAGCACACATAACAATAAAATACGTGGCTTCATAAAACGCTCCTTGCTTTACTTTTTTCAATCATCAATGTTCTTCTAGTTGTATAGTATTGCTTGACCAATAATCAAGCAAGTAAATTTCGAACATGCTTCTTTTCATTTTATCGTGAAATTAACTAAATTCACTATAATACCTCCTAAATTATATCCCACCATTAAAATGGCTACTCAATCACCATGACCAATCTTGACATGCTCGGCCTTACGGCTTCTTTCTTTACCACTTCATCTTTCATCCCACAGGTCATTCGCACATGGAAAACGCGTGATGTCAGCGGGATATCACTTTCAACCTACGTGATTATCACGATTGGCCTGCTACTTTGGTTGACATATGGTGTCATAAAAAACGATTTACCCTTAATTGTAGCCAACAGTACAATGGTGTTACTCACCCTAGCTATTGCGGTGATGAAGATAATTTTTGAGAAAAAATAACAACATTTACCGCGCTGACACTCGCGCCAAACGGCCAAAATCTGTATAATTTCGTTTTGGGTACAAGGATTTATGATGCGATTACTGCAACAAGCTCTCACTTTTGATGATATTTTATTAGTACCAGCCCATTCAAATGTGCTACCGCGCGAAGTGTCTCTCGCCACACAACTCACACGCAATATTCAATTAAACATTCCATTGCTGTCAGCCGCAATGGATACGGTGACTGAAGCCCCACTTGCCATTGCATTGGCGCAAGAAGGCGGTTTGGGGTTCATTCACAAAAACATGACGGCAATTAAACAGGCCGCGCATGTGGCACGTGTTAAACGCTTCGAATCAGGCATCGTAAACGACCCGATTACCATTCAAAGCCATCTTACTGTACGCGATGTTTTAGCACTCACACGCATGCATAAAATTTCTGGCATTCCAGTGGTGGATAACGGCAAAATCGTAGGCATCGTCACTAATCGTGATTTACGCTTTGAAACCAACTTAGATCAGCCGATTAAAAATATCATGACACCGCGCAACAAGCTGGTGACGGTGAAAGAAGGTGCTGCTAAAGATGAAGTGATGCGTTTGTTACACCAATATCGCCTAGAGCGTCTGTTGGTGATTGATGACAACGACACACTCAAAGGCCTAATTACCGTTAAAGATATTCAAAAATCGACAGACCACCCTAACGCTTGTAAAGATGCACAAGGTAGACTTAGAGTGGGTGCCGCTGTTGGCGTGGGCGAAGGCACAGAAGAGCGTGTGGCAGCTTTGGCCGAGGCAGGTGTTGACGTGATTGTTGTAGACACGGCACATGGCCATTCACAAGGCGTGTTAGACCGTGTGACCTGGGTGAAAAAACATTTTCCGAAAATTGAAGTCATTGGCGGCAATATTGCTACCGCCAGTGCTGCCAAAGCATTGGTGGATGCAGGTGCTGATGGCGTAAAGGTCGGTATTGGTCCTGGCTCAATCTGCACGACACGTATTGTTGCGGGCGTGGGTGTGCCACAAATCAGTGCCATCGCAAATGTTGAAGAAGCCTTGCGCGGCACGGGTGTGCCTTTTATTGCCGACGGCGGCATTCGTTTCTCCGGTGACATCTCCAAAGCCATCGCGGCAGGCGCATACTCTGTAATGCTTGGCGGCATGTTTGCGGGTACGGAAGAGGCGCCTGGTGATATTGAGTTATTCCAAGGCCGTTCATACAAATCATATCGCGGCATGGGTTCAATTGGCGCAATGGAAAAAGGCTCCAGCGACCGTTACTTCCAAGACAACAATGGCAATGCCGACAAGCTCGTTCCGGAAGGCATTGAAGGCCGCGTGCCTTACAAAGGCAGTGTGATTGCCGTAATTCACCAGTTAATGGGTGGATTGAGGGCGTCTATGGGCTACGTTGGTTGCGCGACGATTGATGAAATGCGCAACAAAGCTGAGTTTGTGCAAATCACCAGTGCAGGCATGCGTGAATCACACGTGCATGATGTACAGATTACCAAAGAAGCGCCAAACTACCGCGTTGACTAATTGCCGTGAAAGGTGAAAAGGGAAATGTGAAACGTTACCCTTATTCAACCTTTCACGTTTCACGTTTCATTTTTCACCTAACTTTATGACCCATTCAAAAATCCTCATTCTCGATTTCGGCTCACAAGTCACCCAGCTGATTGCCCGTCGTGTGCGCGAAGCGCATGTGTACTGTGAAATTCACCCTTGTGATGTATCCAATGAGTTTGTCAAAAGCTTTGGCGCAGACGGTATTATCCTTTCAGGCAGCCATGCCAGTGCTTATGAAGAAGACACTGACAAAGCGCCACAAGCGGTGTTTGAGCTAGGCGTGCCAGTATTTGGCATTTGTTACGGCATGCAAACCATGGCGCAGCAATTAGGCGGCAAAGTTGAAGCTGGCACAAAACGTGAGTTTGGCTACGCAGAAATCCGCGCACGTGGACACTCTGCGTTATTTAAAGACATTCAAGACCGCACCAATATTGAAGGCCATGGCCTGCTGGACGTTTGGATGAGCCACGGTGATAAAGTGACTGAATTACCACCCAGCTTCAAAGTAATTGCCAGCAACGACACCACACCCATTGCCGCGTTTGCCGATGAAGCGCGCAAATTTTACGGTGTGCAGTTTCACCCGGAAGTCACGCACACCAAACTTGGGCAAGCCATGTTAGAGCGCTTTGTATTGGAGATTTGCCAAGCCAAACCTGATTGGGTGATGAAAGACCATATTGCAGAAGCGGTAGAAAAAATTAAGGCCCAAGTAAATGACGAAGAAGTCATTTTAGGTTTATCTGGTGGCGTCGATTCTTCTGTTGCCGCCGCCCTCATCCACCGCGCCATTGGCGACCAACTCACCTGTGTTTTTGTGGACCATGGTTTATTGCGCCTGAATGAAGGCGACATGGTGATGGATATGTTTGTTGGCAAACTGCACGCAAATGTCATTCGCGTAGATGCCGCTGACCAATTTATGGGGCATTTAGCCGGCGTGAGTGAACCTGAAGCCAAACGTAAAATTATTGGCCGCGAATTTGTAGAAGTGTTTAAAGCAGAGGCCGCCAAGCTAAAAGCTGGCAACAGCGGGCATAAAGGTGCAAAATGGCTCGCGCAAGGTACTATTTACCCCGATGTCATTGAATCTGGCGGTGCAAAATCTAAAAAAGCCGTCACCATTAAAAGCCACCATAACGTCGGCGGCCTGCCAGAAACTTTGGGCTTAAAATTACTTGAACCGTTGCGTGATTTATTTAAAGACGAAGTGCGTGAGCTTGGCGTGGCGCTTGGCCTCCCGCACGAGATGGTCTACCGCCATCCGTTCCCAGGCCCAGGGTTGGGCGTGCGTATTTTAGGCGAAGTCAAACGTGAATACGCCCTGCTCTTGCAACGCGCTGATGCTATTTTTATTGAAGAACTACGCAATACTGTCGATGAAAAAACGGGTAAAACTTGGTACGACCTGACTAGTCAGGCTTTTACGGTTTTCTTACCAGTAAAATCTGTTGGCGTAATGGGCGATGGCCGCACTTATGATTACGTGGTAGCCTTGCGCGCCGTGGTCACCAGTGACTTCATGACCGCACATTGGGCAGAATTACCCTATAGCTTACTTGGCAAAGTTTCGAACCGTATTATCAATGAAGTGCGCGGCATTAACCGCGTGGTCTACGATGTTTCAGGCAAACCGCCTGCCACCATTGAGTGGGAGTAGTTTTTTAATATCAACTCCTTTCTTCCAAATTTATATTCTACACAAATGTCGTCTCACCTATCACACCCAAAATATCGCCCAGACATCGATGGTTTAAGAGCCATCGCTGTTATAGCGGTTGTAGTATTTCACGCTTTCCCGAATTTTCTTAAAGGTGGATTTATAGGTGTAGATATTTTTTTTGTTATCTCTGGATATTTAATTTCAACGATTATTTTTGAGAACTTAGATAGAAAAACATTTAGTTTTACCGAGTTTTATGTTCGCCGTATCAAGCGCATTTTCCCTGCACTCGTTTTAGTATTAATCGTGAGTCTTGCATTTGGTTGGTTCACACTGTTAGATGATGAATACAGGCAATTAGGCTTACATACAACTGCCGGAGCCGGATTTATATCAAATTTTATTTTGTGGAATGAGTCAGGTTATTTCGATAATGCTTCTGATACCAAACCCCTATTGCATTTATGGAGCCTAGGAATTGAAGAGCAATTTTATATTGTTTGGCCGTTGTTACTTTGGCTAGCTTGGAAGTTTAAGTTTAACTTGGTAATAGTAACGATTCTGATAGCTACAGTATCATTTATTCTTAATATTAAGGGCGTAAAGACAGATATCGTTGCTACATTTTACTCCCCACAAACTCGATTTTGGGAGTTATTAACTGGTAGCTTATTAGCATGGATGACGCTCTTTAAAAGCAATACTCTTTCTGGCAGTTTTTTTGCTTCGATTCCAATATATAAACCGCAAATTAAAGATGGAAAAAGATTATCAAATTTTTTATCATCCGCTGGATTGCTATTATTAGTTTTTGGTTTTTGGCAAATTAGTAAAGAGTCTAATTTTCCAGGTTACTGGGCCCTTGCCCCCGTGTTAGGGGCAGCATTTATCATTTCTGCTGGCTCTAAAGCTTGGTGTAACCACTTATTGTTATCAAATAATGTTGTAGTTTGGTTTGGCTTAATAAGTTTTCCACTCTACTTGTGGCACTGGCCTTTGCTATCCTTTGCGAGGATTATTGAGGGTGAAATTCCAAATCTAAATATACGAATTTTGGCAATACTGCTTTCAATAATTCTTGCTTGGCTTACCTATGAACTACTTGAACGTCGAATAAGGTTTGGTGGGAATGACAAAATTAAAGTAATTCTACTAGCTACCCTTATGATTATTGTTGGATATGTCGGCTACAGTATCTATAGCAAAAATGGATTACCCTCCAGACCATACAATCAAAAATTTATATCTTACAAAGAAAGTATCAAAGTTCCAGAGAGATCAAGTGAGTGCTTTGAAATACCATATGCCTATAAAAAACCAGAGAATTGGTTCTGTAGTTTGGGAAAGGTTAATGCACCTGTTAAATATTTTGCATATGGTGACAGCCATGCTTTGAGCATGTTACCAGCATTAGATAAGTACGCTTTTGAAAACAAGTTAGGTATTAACTTTACTGGGACGTCTGGTTGCCCATCGCTTCTTGGTATTCAATCTTTACGCGGTGAGGCTGGAATTGAGAAATACAATTGCCGTGAACTTAATGAAAGAGTTTTTAATTTTGTTAAGCATTCTGGAATAAAAAATGTGATTTTAATTAATCGATGGACGTATTACACAAATTCAATCACTCGACCGTCAGAGTTTAACCCTATTGCCAAAGATACAAGCATCCTTGTAAATAAAGTCAGCTCAACCAATGATTTAGTCTGGGCAATACAGAATACCGTCAATAGATATACAGATATTGGTGTGCAAGTTATTTTTATTGAGGATAATCCTCAGCAAATATATGAGCCTAAAGATGTGCTGAGAAAAGGAAGAGCTGTTCAAGATGAGTATATAAAATTATCAGTTAGCCGTGAAGAACATAGGAATAATCAAAAATTTGTAAATGAAGTAATTCGCAATACAGGCGCGAAAATTATTAACTTTGATGATATCTTATGTAACGAAGAAATTTGCCCACTTGTTAATAACTTGAAGTTTTTATACTCTGATGACGATCATTTAAGTGTCGAAGGTTCCTTAATGTTATATCAGGCTTTATTTGATGGCCTTTATAATTAAAAATCTAATTTAAATATCTTTTTCTTAAATGATAGAATCAATAAAATTTTAAATATGAGTCGCGGCTTTGTTAAGGAAGATGACTTAGAGCTTGCTGGCACCGACGTGCCAGAGCGGCCTGTCAGCGCGCAGCCCAATTATGTAACGGTCAAT
>JAKQTB010000133.1 GCA_029569495.1 Pseudomonadota bacterium
CAATATTAAAATGTTTGTACAGTGCATTAAAGCCAAACACCACAATATTGCCAGGCCGCCCGGTGCGCAAAATCAGCACTTTTTGCTGAAAGCTATGCTCGATACGCTGTAAATAAATATCAAAATTGCGGTCACTGCCCCATAAATTGATGGCAAATATGCCCGCGTTTTTTAATGACCTTGCACACAAATCAAAAAAATCCTGACTGCAAAAATCTGGCGGAATACCATTGCTGTCAAACGCATCAATCAGTAGCACATCTGCACCATTTGCGTGATCAGCTAAATATTGCAGGCCGTCGCCCTCAATCACTTGCAGGCGTGCGTCATTTTCTGGCACAAAAAACTGATTTTGCGCCACCTGAATAATATTCGGGTTAATTTCAACCACCGTACTGATAATCTCAGGGCAATACGCATGCATGTACTTTGCCAGCGAGCCGCCACCTAGGCCAATCGCCAGCACATCTTTAATATGCTGATTAAACAGCAAAAAGCACATCATGCCACGCGTATAGGTAAGCTCAAGCGCGTTCGGGTCGCGAATGCGCATGGCGCTTTGAATGGTGGGCGAACCCAAATGCAGCGCGCGCACGCCATTGGTTTCACTCACATCAACAGAATCACGATTGCCACGCTTCATTAAATGTTTTGCAATACGAAACATTAGGTTGCCTCAGGGTTCACTTCAGCGGGTGCGCTTTCTTCAGGTTTTGGTGGCACAACGGCAACGGGTTCTTCAATAAACACTTCGTCTTCATCAATCGCCAAAATGGCAGGCGCCTCTTCAAGTACGCCAATAAATTTAGGCCTAAACTCAATAAGTAGCGTATCGACCTCTTGCACTTTTAGCCCCACGCGCGTGCCCGGCTTGAGTTCTGGTAAACCGTAGACTTTCGTCATCAATGGCGGAAAATCTATGCGCACGATGTTGTCACGCCAAACGGTGGCGTGTACTTCTTCAATTTTTTCTTGAATTAAATATTGCAAGCTCCAGTAACGCTCCATGCGCGCCTGAAATTCACTGTAACTTTTATAAGTAAGCTCAAAGTTGCGCATGTGGGTGGTGAGCGCATCACTTTTGGGCGGATAGGCTGGCAGTGTGCCTTGCACCACGCTGATAATTTGTCGCTGGTTGATTAAATCCACCGCACGGCGCAGTGGCGACGTACTCCACGCATATTGCGCTACGCCAAGCCCTAAATGCGGTTCAGCTTTGGTGGTCATAAATACACGGCCGCCCGTTTGCGCGCGGTACAAACCCGGCACTTCATGTTCGGCCAGCAAGGCGCCCCATTGCTGATTGGCTTCTATCATGAGTTCCGCCACCAGCTTATCCATGGGTGAGCCACGGCGGCGGCCAATAATACTGACAATGCCCTCGTTTACATAAAAGTTGTAATCAATTTGCGGCGGTTTGCTGGGGTCGTATTTGCCGCGCGCTTTTTCAAGCGCTTCACTTAAATTAAATAAAAACAGCAAGTTAGCCCAATACGGATGCCCGCTATCAGCACTTAAAGTTTCTTCATTAAAGTAAGGTTCTAAGGTATCGTGGCGCAGGTTTTCTGCCACGCGAATACGCTCAACTTTGCTCTCACGCTTGGCAATGGTGTAATCTGCATTCACTTCTAAATAAAGTGACAGCACGGGCTTAATGGTACCCGCATCTAAGCTAAACGGCCGAATCACAGCTTCAGGCAGCATGGTGATTTTATGGCCCGGCATATACACGGTTGATAAACGTTGCATGGCTTCCACATCCAGCGGGCTATCCACCGCAATGCCCAGCGCCGGCGCTGATATATGAATGCCAACGCGCATGCGGCCATCGGCCAGCGGTTTCATTGAAAACGCATCGTCAATTTCAGTGGTAGTGCTGTCATCAATGCTAAATGCTTGCGCCTCGGCCAGCGGCAAATCATCAAATTGCAAAGTGGCAAGCGCTTCGGTCGCTGCCATTGCTTTAAAGTCAGTCCCATCGGCAAAATACTCACGTAAAAACGCGCCTAAATGGTAATCGTGAACAGACGGAATTGCCCCGCAGGCATGCAATAACTTGATGTGGCTGATATGTAGCTCATTGGCAGCGGCATCTAATGTTTTGTATTCAAAGGCATTTTTATCTGGCGCGTAAAGCAGCATATCAAGCTTTTGCTTGAGTTCATCGGGCATTTGCTGCGCTTTAAGCAGCGCCACATAATGGGCCATTTTTTCAGCCAGCAGGCGTTTTTTCTCAAGCCCCGCCAGCGCCGCTTTTAAAATGTCGGCTGGCGCAGCTTTATAACGGCCTTTGCCTTTGCGATTAAAATACACAGGCGCACTGTGCAGTTTAATGGCGATGGCGGCAGATTCTACTGCGCTTGGTTTGCGGCCGTAATAGTCTGCGGCAAATTCGGCAAAACCAAACTCCTCTTCACCGCAACATTCCCACAAAAAATCTAAATCGAGCGGCTCTGCCTCTTGATTGGCGACCTCTAAAAAGCCAGTGAGCGGCGCTTCAAAGCGCAGCAACACGTGGTTTGCTTTAATTTTGCTGCGCTTACCGCTGATGGATTCAACTTGCAGCGCGCTGTCGGTCTCGCTCATGATGCTGGCAACTTTAAAACTGCCATCTTCTTCAAAAAATACGTTCATTATTTCAACTCATTGCCAATTACCGCCATGATACATGACTCGCTAAACGATTGCTGTGCTTCACGCATCACTTAAACGCTTTTAGTGAGAATCTCACGCATTAAAATAACTACTTTCTGCAGTTAAAAATGCCTAATTTTTAGGCAATTTAAACACCAACCTTATTCGATGCCCTGCAAGCCTTGTAAATAAAGGCTCGCAGGGCATTATTTTTTTCTCGGGCAATTTTAATGCTGATTTAAACACATTGACGCACCTTAATTTTCAGCTATCTTTAACCTGTTTGACATCTGTGGTTGACAAGCCCATCTATTGGCATACCATTATGCTTAACTAGGTAAAAATGACGAGGTCAAACTATGGCAAGCACAAAAAGTACAAGCAAAACCAATTCAAACGCAACGGTGGTGAATCACCCAATCAACCCAGCGACGCTCACCCCAGACAATGTGGCGAATATCACCGTCAATAAAGAAATTGCCGCAGCGCATGAATCAAAAGCCGCCGCTGTTGCAGACATTGTTGAGCACATGGCAGGTTTAGACCCCGCGCAAATTACCGATGCACTGCAAGCCATATTAAATGGCGCTTCCCCCGATGACGCGGCAATTCTTAGAAGCATGTTAATTGGCACCGCGGCCGGTGTGGAAAAATCTAACAGAAATGCCGATACCGCGCTTGCCAGCGATTGGCGCGAAGGCGGCTACCCTTATAAAAACCTGCTCTCGCGCCGCAGTTATGAAAAACAAAAATACAAACTGCAAGTAGAGTTACTCAAACTACAAGCGTGGACTAAAGAAACTGGCCAGCGCGTAGTGATTATTTTTGAAGGCCGCGACGCCGCCGGCAAAGGTGGCGCCATTAAACGCTTTATGGAACACCTTAACCCGCGCGGCGCACGCGTGGTGGCGCTTGAAAAACCCAGTGAAGTAGAACGCGGCCAATGGTATTTTCAACGCTATGTGTCAGAGCTACCCACCGCCGGCGAAATTGTGCTGTTTGACCGCTCTTGGTACAACCGCGCTGGCGTTGAGCGCGTAATGGGTTTTTGCAGCAATGACGAATATTTAGAATTTATGCGTGAAGCCCCCGAATTTGAAAAACACTTGGTGCGTAGCGGCATTCACCTCATTAAATTCTGGTTTTCTGTGAGCCGCAAAGAACAGCGCCGCCGCTTTAAAGAACGCGAAGTACATCCATTAAAACAATGGAAACTCAGCCCGATTGACTTAGCCTCACTTGAAAAATGGGACGACTACACCAAAGCTAAAGAAGCCATGTTTTTTCATACCGACACTGCCGAAAGCCCTTGGACAGTAGTGAAATCGGACTGCAAAAAACGCGCGCGCCTCAACGCCATGCGCTACGTATTGCACAAATTGCCCTATAAAAACAAAAGCCTCGATGCGATTGGCGCCGTTGATCCACTCTTAGTTGGGCGCGCGCAAGTAGTGTATGAACGCGGTGAAAAAGAACTGACGGTGTTAGACCAAGGCGCCATGCTTTAACACCAGCAATATTTGAGCATTTTTTAACTAAAAACCCGGCCTAAAAACTGGGTTTTTGTTTGCTTTAAAAAAACACTTAAAAACCATTAAAATCACACCAACCCTTTTTGACACCTCTGTAAGCCTTTATTTATAAGGCTCGCAGAGGCATAAAAAATCCTCGGGAGATTCTGTTCTTATAAAAACTATTTTTGTGTATTTACAACACTAAATTTTCAAAGCCCTAGTGTAAAAACGTTACAATATACGAAAAAACATCATGACCCGTTACTACTCTAGGGCTACTTAAAACAACAAGTTAGCCATAGCTAATGAAGGGTATTACAAAACATGAATAGGCTATGCCCATGAAAATCAACGCTAAACAACATATCATTGATGCAGGTTTACGTCCTACCAGTGCCCGCATTGCCGTGCTTAGCGTCATTAGTTGCGCAGACAGCGCATTGAGTCACTCTGAAATTTTAGAACGCCTAGTCACACAAAAGGAGTTTGACCGTGTGACCATTTACCGTGTGCTAGATAGGCTTACCCATCACCATTTAGTGCATAAAATTTCAGGCGAAAACCGCGCTTGGAAGTTTCAAATTTCTCAACACACGCATCACGCTGACGCACACCACCATGCACATTTACTATGCACCGTTTGCGGAAAAGTTTCTTGCATCCCAGAATTGTCCCCGCAATTTCCTAAGCCCATATTAAAAAAATATCACGTTGAAACCATCGATGTTCATTTTAAAGGCTTAAGATCGGAAGAGCA
>JAKQTB010000132.1 GCA_029569495.1 Pseudomonadota bacterium
AGCTACAGAAAAGTACGGCCAACATTCCAAACGGCTTACGCCATGCCGTCAAAATCATCATCGCTCTTCGGAAACATATTCACAGCGAAAACCAAGCCGCCGATGCAAACCGCTATCACCGCTAAAAACTGAATTACGGCGTGCATTTTTGTTCTGCCTTTTGTTTTAGCCCTTTTTTGAGCTTTTCTATTGTTGAAGTTTTAACATCTGTAATTTTGCCGCTAATAAAACCTGAAATAGCGGCTTGCGATAATCCGCACTCATTAGCTGCTTTTCTTTGACTGCCAAATTTTTCTACAAGCTTTATTGATAGTTCTTGTGCATTCATTTTTACGCCCTTTCTTTGATAAATGCAATGATAGCACAAATAAAATATTTTAAAAATAGGGATTGCCAAAAGTGATAAATACAATTATCATTCAATCATCGAAACAAGCACACGGACAAACACCATGAACACAGTAACAGGCCAAGAAATTAGCGATGCGATTTTCACTGATAAAGCCAATACAGACGCGCTCGATGGTCTTTTGTTGGCAATCGCAGAAGGTAAAAACAACAAGGTTTCTAAGTTTTTATCAGTTCTGACACTTGCTGCAAGCAATGCGTTTTACGAGTTATCAGGCGAGAAGGAAGAAGACGAGGCCAAAGCAGAATTTGAGCATCAAGACTTTGTTGCCAGTGTTAACCACGCGGCAATGATGTAAGCCGCAGCAACTAAACAGCCCCTCTTTTGGGGCTCAAGTCAGTAGAAGTAACACATTCCACGCCTGATTGAGCTATGCGGCAATCCAGTAAATGCCTAGTTGAACCACAACGAACATGGCAGACCAAAGCAAACACAAACGGTGGGAAGCCTGAGCTTGGTTACTGGGGATGAAACTAAAAACACAGTGACTCTTAGCTGTTTCGGTACGCAATGCCGACTCAGTGCCAAGTTGCAGGGTTAGAGGATGCTCTTTCGAGAGTCACGCTGTTTTTAGTGTCGATAAGGAGTACGAAATGAGTAATGCAGAATTTGGCGCGTACCAAGATATGTTGCGCCAGTGCGAAGAATCGCTGTTTAGTCAGCAAGTGGGCGACGACGAAGAAATAGAACAGGAGTGCGAATGATGGACATGTACGCAATGACATTACTAGGCTTGATGGCTGCGGTGTTGGTGTTAACGATTATCGGAACGATTCAGGCTGTTGTTAGCAACAGAAAGGCATTTAACGCGGTTGTCGCTAAAAACGTGGCAGTTAAACCACTTAACAGGCCACTCAACTATCCCGACTGGAAAGCTAAGCGTGACGAAAATCACCAACGCATGAAAGAGCTAAACGCTGATTTTTCAGCAATCATTAGCGGCGAATAAACAAAAAAGCCCACTGGACTGGTACTCCGTGGGCTTTATTTTCAACTGACGAGGTAATTATGAAACATTTTAAGGTGCGTGTGCAATACACGAACGGTATTGATTTTTTGTTTGAGTGTGACGCGGTGACTGGCTGGCAGGCTGGCGCATTGGCGCGTGTTGCGGGTCGTATTGCTGGCTTGGGTGGTAGCATGGACGTTAAAGAAACTATTGTTGTTGAGGTGGTGTAATGTGCCAACAACGACAAGCACCGCACGTTGCAACATGGCAAGGTTCGGAAGCGCAAGTAAAGCGTAATGCTAAAATCGCCGCGCATATTGCGGCAGTCGAAAAGGAGTTAAATCGTGTTAAAAAGTGAATCGATTGCAGCACTGGCGAAGGCCATTG
>JAKQTB010000136.1 GCA_029569495.1 Pseudomonadota bacterium
TTGATTGTCATAGAAATACAGCCCCGTCACCGCATAATTACTTTTTGGTTTTGCCGGCTTTTCTTCTAGGCTGGTGGCACGGCCCTGCTTGTTAAAATCCACTACACCATAACGCTCAGGGTCATTCACATGATAAGCAAATACAGTTGCGCCTTCTTGACGCATCGTTGCTTCTTCAAGCTGCTTATTCAGGTCATGGCCGTAAAAAATATTATCGCCTAACACTAATGCGCTTGGATCATTGCCAATAAAGTCTTTGCCGATAATAAACGCTTGCGCCAGACCATCTGGACTTGGTTGTACTGCATATTGCAGATTCAACCCCCAATCGCTGCCATCGCCCAGCAATTGCTGAAATCGCGGCGTATCTTGCGGGGTTGAGATAATCAAAATATCGCGAATACCTGCCAGCATTAATGTGCTGAGCGGATAATAAATCATTGGTTTATCGTAAATAGGCAGTAGCTGTTTTGAAACGACTTTCGTCACTGGGTGAAGTCGGGTGCCAGAGCCACCCGCAAGGATAATGCCTTTGCGTTGCGTCATAATTGTTTCTCTATCAATATGTTGGAGTAATTTTAGCAGTTAATTTGATTTATTTTTACCAAATGTTAATTTCAAAACAGGTGTGCTAAAGAATTTCGGTCAGCATACGCGTAACACCGGTCTGCCAATGTGGCATATATAATTTAAACGTATTTTGCAACTTCTGCGTATCCAAGCGCGAATTCAGAGGCCGGGTTGCCGGTGTAGGAAAAGCCGTGGTAGGCACGGGCCCAATCGCATCGGTAGGTACTTTTATCTCCACGCCCGCTTGACGCGCGAACTCGATAACAAAACTCGCATAGCCATGCCATGAAGTCTCGCCACCTGCCACAACATGATATAAACCGCTCACATCTGGCTGATGTAATGCAGTGCGAATCGCATGTGCGGTCAAATCCGCCAGCAAATCAGCGCCTGTTGGCGCACCAATCTGATCGTAAATTACTTTCAAACTATCACGCTCTTTTGCGAGTTTCAACATCGTTTTGGCAAAATTTCCGCCACGCGCTGCATACACCCAACTGGTGCGAAAAATCAAATGCTTGCAACCTGATGCAATAATGGCCAACTCACCTTCTAATTTGCTTCTACCGTAAATGCTTAAAGGCCCAGTTGTATCGGTTTCGCGCCAAGGCGTTTCGCCAGAGCCATCGAACACATAATCTGTAGAGTAATGCACCAACCAGGCCCCAAGGCGTGCCGCCTCTTTCGCCATGACTTCTGGCGCTTGGGCGTTAAGCGTGTTTGCCAACTCAGGTTCACTTTCGGCCTTATCGACCGCAGTATGGGCGGCGGCATTCACAATAATATCAGGCGCAACCGTTCGGATAGTGTTGGCAATACCCGCCAAATTGGTCAAGTCACCACACAAAATCTCACTGCGTGCATCCAGTGCAATTAACTCGCCTAACGGCACAAGGCTACGCTGTAATTCCCAGCCCACTTGACCATTTTTACCAAACAAAAGAATTTTCATAGCAACGGGTTAAATCTTATTTTTATCATGATGATGTCGATTGTGTGACGTTATATCACGTTGAGAAATCGCCTGACAATAGCTCTTTTGGCGCGCTAACACCTGATAAGTATAAACAAAAATACCACCTCAAGGGTGGCATTATTTGTTTGGTGGAGCTGGGGGGAATCGAACCCCCGTCCGCAAATCCGCTACAGACAGTTCTACATACTTAGCCTTGTTGTTTAATTTAATCTGCACCACACCAACAGACAAGCGGTGTGCAGACGAGAGACCTTAAGGTTAATGATGTGCTAAGTCACCCAACACAACACGTATCCCGTGTATATGACACTACGTATGGGTTACCCCAATCCAACCCACGGGAGAGCTGGTGTAGCGTCCGGCAGAACTAAGCTGCTAGAGAGTAAGTTTCGTCGTTTGCGACTATACTTTTTCAGATGGATTTACGAGGAAACCTGAACCCTCGGTATGCCCTGCACTGCTTTGTAACCCACGTCGAAACCTGGTCAGCCCCAAATCAGCCTTGCTATGACGCACTTCAATTGAAGTTAGTTGCATCAATGTGCGAATTATACGCGTTTTATGATGAAATAATTTGATAGTTGTGATTTTTTACCCAAATTTTGCCAACAATTTCTTGCGTAATCTAGGCGGTAAACAGTTTAATAAAACAACAAAAAAACACTACTTTTTAAGCACAACCTTTTTCGATGCTCTGAAAGCCTTATAAATAAAGGCTTCCAGAGCATAAAATTTTTCTCGGGCATTTTTATGCGTCAATTCATCACTTTTTATTTATTGTGCGCGCGCATAATTCGGCCTTTTTCGCGCTCCCAATCGCGGGCTTTTTCAGTGTCGCGCTTGTCGTGCTGTTTTTTGCCTTTAGCGAGGCCGATTTGCACTTTTACGCGGCCTTTTGAAAAGTGCATATCCAGCGGTACAATGGTGTAGCCAGCGCGTTCCACTTTAGCAATCAGTTTGATAATTTCTTCATTATGTAACAATAACTTACGCGTACGAATCGCATCTGGGCGAATATGCGTGGATGCGGCGCCCAATGGCGTGATGTGGCAACCAATCAGGTAAATTTCGCCACGCTGAATAATGACATAAGCTTCTTTTAAGTTAATGCGGTTATCGCGGATGGCTTTGACTTCCCAGCCTTCTAACACGACGCCGGCCTCAAATTTATCTTCAATAAAATAATCAAAAAAAGCTTTTTTATTTTGTGCAATGCTCATAAAGCGCTATATTTCTTGGCGAATGACTTAAAATAACATTTTACTCTAGTTCATTACTTTAATTAATGACTTGATGGGATTCATCAAATTTAGCTGGATAAGGGTTGCATGGCGCAAGTTCAAAAAACCGTTCTGATTCACCATTCGGCCAGCCGCATGTTTGCGTTGGTGGACGACGTGACTAGATACCCTGAATTTTTACCATGGTGCGGCGGTGTAGATTTAATCAAGCAAGATGACACTTCAACCATTGCGACCTTGCACATTGCTTATCATGGCCTGCACCAAAAATTTACCACTGAAAATCATAAAACGCACCCGACGCTCATGGAAATCCAACTCAAAGATGGGCCTTTTAAACATCTGGAGGGCGTTTGGCGATTTATCGCATTGAGTGACGAAGCGTGTAAAATCGAGTTTATGCTCAATTATGAGTTTGCCAACCATTTTTTGGACAAACTGATTGCACCTGTATTCAGCCACATTACCAATACATTTGTAGATAGTTTTGTTGCCCGTGCTGACCAGCTATACGTATCAAAATAAATGTTAGAAAGTTAAAAAATGAATGCGAATGAAATTCTTGTAGAAATCGCTTATGCGCTACCGCATGAACAGCTGATTGTGCCGATTAAAGTGAATCAAGGTATTACCGCTGAAGAGGCCATACATACCTCTGGCATCATGCAAAAATTTCCTGAAATTGATTTAAGCATCAATAAAATAGGAATTTTTGGCAAACTTGCTAAAGCAGACACGCCCCTTCGCCATTTAGATCGCGTTGAGATTTACCGTCCACTCATTGCCGACCCAAAAGAAGCGCGCAAGCAGCGCGCTGCAGATGGTATAAACAAAAAATAGCATTACACAGGCAATGCAACTGTCTAACACCTACAACACCGTCGCCAATACCCTAGACCAACTGCAAACCACGGCTATCCTCTGCACAAATAAATCGTGTCTGACCCTCATGGCACTCGGTTAAGGATTCCTTACTCCTAAAAATGGAGGGCTGAGCACTTCTGATGGTAAGCTTTTGTTACGACACGAAAGCCACCAAACTCAGGAGGTCAGCC
>JAKQTB010000164.1 GCA_029569495.1 Pseudomonadota bacterium
TTTGCCATTTCCTCTTTTTTGGC
This sequence comes from Pseudomonadota bacterium, assembly GCA_029569495.1. GTDB lineage: Bacteria > Pseudomonadota > Gammaproteobacteria > Burkholderiales > Methylophilaceae > Methylotenera. The sequence continues at coordinate 24 of JAKQTB010000164.1, forward strand.
GGCTACCCAAACTTTATATTCCTCCATGGGTAACGCATCGACAACCACTGGCATATAACCGTGACCTTTGCCACACAATTCCTTACATTGGCCACGATAGGTACCAGGCTTTTCAACCTGCACCCAGGTTTCACGCAGAAAACCAGGCACAGCCACGCGTGAAGAACCAAATTGCGGCACCCACCAATTGTGCAGCACGTCTGAAGCGGTCATGAGAATACGTACTTTTTCACCTACAGGTAATACAAGACGGTTGTCTACTTCTAGCAAGTAGTTCTCATCTTTAGCACCTTGATAGCCTTTATCCATTTGCGCTTGCGGTGTTGATAAGTTACTTACAAACTTAATTCCTTTTGCGTCGCCATCAAGATACTCATACTGCCAGCGCCATTGCGAGCCGGTAATTTTAATGACCATCTTGGCTTCGGTACGCGTATCTTCCATCATTACCACGCTGTGATACGCTGGAATACCCATAATGACAAAGTCAATCAGAAGCAAAATGGCAAACGGAATCAGTGTCCAGAAAATTTCAATGGCGGTTGATGGCGGTTTATCTGCAACCGCTTGATAGCCTTTGCTTTTACGATGGGCAAAAATCGAGTAAACCATAATCGCCAAGACCACCACAAAAATAATCATACAGATGGCCATGAATTTGTTGTGCACATGCAGCGTATCAAGCGCCATCGGGGTGACAGGTTCAGGGAAATTCCAAGCATATTCAGCAAACGCAGAAACCGATGCCACCATCAATGCTAAACCCACCCCAATTTTTTTAAAAAATTGCATAAACCCCGCTCCAAGACAAATTTAAGAATGTATATTTTTTAATTTTTTTTTGAGTTCTAGCGCCAATACGTCACGCTGCTCATCATTAATGAAGTTTCGACCAAACTCCACTTCCTGCCCGTGCGAACGAATAAAAAGCCCGCGCTTACCTATTGCTCCACCACCACTTGCCACATCGCGAACACTCACTTGCGCCCAATGCCTTTGAAAAACCGTTGTTGTTAGCTGTTTATCATTTCTTTTTTCAACAACCACTTCATCTTGTTTTATCGTAATGCTGTCAAAATCATCCGAATGCAAATGCATGAAATAAAAAGCATAACTGATTGCCAAAATTTCCAGCCCAGCAAAGGGCAACACCAGCCAAGCGCCAATTCTGGCAAAAGCAATCGCTATCAATAAGCTTAATGTTGCCAAGCCCATTACCAACATCAAAGTCTCACGAGGTGACATTGAATTGTTTGGCTTAGCAATTAATTTATAGCCAAAATCAGTAACCGCCATACAAAAATTTCCTTGATCCAGAAACTTCTAAGAAGCGCACGTACATCACCTAAAACTGCGACAATTTGACGCACGTCAAAAAATAACACATTAAATAATGATACTCAAGCAAAAAGTTACATATTTGTAACAATTGAGCTACGTTTTGTTAATATTTTTATTAAAGCCTACAAGTTTGAACTGATGCCCAATGTTGAGCAAGTCCGTGCCATGCGTCATTACGAAAGCTGTTGTTGAGTGGTGTATAACAAAGCCTTAACATGGCTATACGAACAGTACCATGCCGACAACACTTCCAATTTAGCTATACCAAGATAGCCAATCTACTGCCACAATGGAAACATGAGCTGGTTTTGCTCAAAGACGCACCCAGCCAAACCCTGCAACAGTCCCTTAAAAACCTGGAGTCCAGTTTTAGAAACTTCTTTGCTAAACGTGCCGACTTTCCCAATTTAAAAATAAAAGGCATGAACGACAAATCGCTCCATCCTATGCCAAGGCTGATTCGAGTTCAGGCGACAGCTTAAATACAAGAAGGCCTGGGCCGGCGGCGAAATGATAGCGGTTAATCAGCGCAACACCAGTCGCACATGTCCGTGTTGTAAACACATAGCCAAATAAAACCGCCTCACCCAAGCTAAGTTTGAGTGTGTGGAATGTGTCTATGCTGAAAATGCTGATTTGGTTGGTGCAATCAATATATAAGCAACAGGACATGCCGTGTTAGCGTGTGGAGTGACGGCGCAACAAGACCGCACTGTGAAGCACGAACCCGCCGAAGGTATCCGCAAATCTTCGCGTAAACCTGTAGAAATCTCCTGTTTTCAGGAGGGGAGGATGTCAAAAATATACTTCGCCAACGGCAAATTTTGATACCAAACATCCTGATTAAAATTAAGGTGCCACAAATATTTTCTAAATTTCATTTTTAGCTAAATATTAGCACCACCCTATTTTATCCACTTCAAACCTCGTAAATCTCTGAAAGCCTTCCTTTAGGAGCCGACTTCAACGCGATGCAAAATATATTAATAGCTCACTAGAACATAATGAGCAGCTCGTTTTGATTCACCTGCTTTTATCAGAACGCCAAGTTCAACCAACTCACTCACATCACGCAAAGCGGTATCGGTAGAACACTGTGCAATCTTTGCCCATTTACCTGTTGTGAGATTGCCATTAAACCCGTGCATCATCATGTTTAGCATTTTCATTTGGCGTTCATTTAACTTACCACTTGGCAGGCGATGACTTAAGTTAGCTAAATACACTACGCCTTTCAGCTCTTCATTCGCACTTTGCACTGCACGTGACAAACAACCTAAGAACCAAGTTAGCCAAGCTGTCACATCTAAAGTACCTTTTTGCGTTTGCTCTAAGCTATTGTAGTAGTCTTCACGCTCACGCTGCATTTGCGCGGATAAACTATAAAACCTTTGTGGTGAGCCATCTGCGCGAGCCAATGCCATATCACATATCGCACGGCCTATACGACCGTTACCATCATCAAATGGATGTAGGGTAACAAACCACAAGTGTGCCAGCCCAGCCTTGATTACAGGGTCTAATCCTAACTCGTGATTAAACCAGTCTAAAAAGTTGGTCATTTCTGTTTGAAGTATTGCGGCTGAAGGTGCTTCATAATGCACTTTCTCATGGCCTATGCCACCAGACACCACTTGCATTGCACCTGCTGCATCATCTCTATAGGCTGCAACGGTGAGTTTGAACATACCACTATGTCCTGTAGGAAAAAGTGCTGCGTGCCAGCCAAATAAACGCTCATGTGTTAATGCTGCGCTGCAATTGCGTGTAGCATCTAACACCATTACTACCACACCATCCACATGCTTGTCTGACGGAATTAAACCGCCCGCCTCTATACCTAGCCTCCTAGCAATAGAAGAACGCACGACTTCAGGATTAAGCTTCTCACCTTCGATCTCACTCGATTTAACCACTTCACTGGTCAACACTTTAAGACTGGCTTCTTCAGCCAACTTAAAGCCTAATGCCTGCATAGAACCAAGTAAGCGACCGCGCTCAAGATTCACCTGTGATAATAGTTGTGAAAATGCAGCTGAATTAAACGACCATTGCGGCCATTCAGCTTGTTGCCAAATATATTTTTGATTATTACCGCTACTCATGCGGTAATAATTGCATATTATTACCGCATAGTCAACAAGCACCGCTTTTTTTGCGGTGATATACTAAAACTATTACCGCATAGCCGTTAGGATGTAATAGACGTAAAAAAGGGCACTCTGATCAAGTGCCCAGCTTTAAACCATATTGGTGCCCGGGGCCGGAATCGAACCGGCACGC
>JAKQTB010000183.1 GCA_029569495.1 Pseudomonadota bacterium
GTTTTGCCATTAGCCAGTTTGTGCAACCAGCGTTTCATTTTGATTTAGATGTTGACCAGGTTGATGTGAATCGTTATGTAACGGCTGATGCCGGCAACGCCCCCAAAACCGACAAACCGGCAGACTTGAGCGCCTTGAAGACACTGTTGGCTGACGGTAGTTTACGTGTTGGCAGTTTGAAATACGACAAATATCAAGTCGGTAATCTCAAGTTAAATCTCAAGGCCGATGGCCAAAAGTTGCAAATCAATTCATTGGCGGCCAAGGTGGATGACAGCCAAATTAACGCCAGCATCGGCATTAGCCAATTTAGTAACCCTGTTTACAATTTTAATGTGGCCATTGATAAACTCAATGCAGACCGATATATCGCAAAAGGAGAGGCCAGCAACAAAAATGCAGGCGATACACCGCTGGACTTATCCGCACTAAAAAAGTTGAACGCTTCAGGCGAGGCGAAAATCGGCTGGCTTAAATTGGCAAATGTTAAAACAGAAAATGTGGATATCGGCTTAAAAGCTGAAAATGGCATTGCCACGTTATCACCATTTTCAGCCAATTTGTATCAAGGCAGTATGAGTGGTGTTTTAAAAGTAGATGCCCGTGCAACGCCAAACATCGCCTTTAAACAAAGTATGAAAAACATATCGGTAGGGCCGCTGTTGGTAGATGCGATTAACAACGACATGCTTTCAGGCAACGGCACCTTGAATGTAGATGTGACCACGCAAGGCAACACGGTAAGCGCGCTAAAAAAGGCTTTGCAGGGTAATGCTGCGCTCAATTTAGCCAATGGCGCCTTAAAGGGCGTAGATATTGCAGGCTCTATTCGCGAACTCAAAAACAAAGTCAATATTCTAGGTACAAAAGAAGCCAATGCAGACAAATCTAAGAAAACTGACTTTAGTGAATTAACGGCAACTTTTGCTATTAAAAATGGTGTTGCACACAATGATGACCTCGCCATGAAGGCACCTGTTCTACGATTGGCTAAGGGTGATAGTCGCGGTGACATTGATATTGGCAATGAAAAAATTAACTATATTGCCAAGCCCACGATTGTGAAATCACTCAAAGGCCAAGGTGGCGCCGATTTAGATAGCTTGGCAGGCATTGCGATACCAGTAAAAATATCCGGTACATTCTCTGACCCAAAATATGGCCTCGATTTTGCGGCGGTAGGCACGGCATTGGCAAAATCAAACTTGTTGGATAAAGTAGGTGGCGAAAAAGGCGCGGCAGTCAAAGAGCTTTTAGGTAATGAAAATAAAACCGATGCAATAAGCAATATTATCAGCGGCAAGAAAAAAACAACGGAAGCCACACCAACAGAACCTGCAGAGGATGCGGCAGCCGCAGCCCCTGTAGAGAAGCCAAAATCACTTGAAGAGCAAGCGAAAGAAAAAGCCGAGAAAAAACTCAAAAAACTATTGAAGTTTTAAATCAGTAGAATAGTATGCAGACGCTGACTTTGTTACCAGACAACTTACCTATTCCTTTAGATGATGGTGCTTGCAGTCACTTGTTAGGCTTAGAGCTACCTGATGTAATACTAAAATCAACTTCGAATGATGCTATCAATTTAAGTGCTATTGATGGTTGGGTTGTACTTTTTTGTTATCCTAGAACTGGACAGCCAAATCAAGCTTTGCCAGAAGGCTGGGATGCTATTCCAGGAGCGCGTGGATGCACCCCTCAAGCTTGTGCTTTTAGAGATGATTACCAAAAAATAACTGCATTAGGTGCCAAAGTTTTTGGCTTAAGCTCGCAATCATCAGATTATCAAAAAGAGGCATCGCTTCGTTTACATTTGCCATTCTCATTATTGAGTGATGTCGATTTATTATTAACAGACGCTCTAAACCTGCCTACATTTGTTTTGGCTGGTATGCGACTTAATAAACGTGTTACCCTCATTTCATTCAAAGGCATTATCCAGCAATATTTCTATCCTGTTTTTCCTCCAGACAAAAATTCTGAATATGTGTTGAGTTGGCTTAGAGAGCATGCCTGAATTCGCAGCTCGCATAATTACATGGCAAAAACTGCATGGCCGCCACGATTTACCGTGGCAAACTAAACTCAATCAGCCAAGCGACCCTTACGCTATTTGGGTGTCTGAAATCATGTTACAGCAAACGCAAGTGGCGGCAGTGATTGGTTACTATGCCAAATTTATGCGGCGTTTTCCTGATATTGCATCGCTAGCGCAGGCCACACAGGAAGAAGTGCTGCAGTATTGGAGCGGTTTAGGTTATTACTCGCGCGCTAGAAATTTACACCTGGCGGCCACCACCGTGATGGACACACATGTTGGCATTTTCCCGAGCGACTTTTCATCCATACAAAGTCTGCCAGGGATTGGCCGCTCAACTGCAGCGGCCATTGCTGCTTTTGCATTTAATCAAAGACAAACCATTTTAGACGGCAACGTTAAGCGCGTGCTAGCCCGCCATTTTTTAATTGAGGGTTGGCCCAGCGGCCCAGCGATTGAAAAAAAATTATGGGCACTGGCAGAAAGTTTATTGCCAGCGCAAGAGATTCAAGCTTATACGCAGGGTTTGATGGATTTAGGCGCAACGCTTTGCACACGCAGTAAGCCAAAGTGCGAAGCATGTCCGCTAAACACAACCTGCATGGCCTTTGCGCTACAGCGGGTTAATGATTTACCAACGCCTAAACCGCGTAAAATTATTCCTCAAAAAAATACAACAATGCTGATATTACGTTGCGGCGATGAAGTGATGCTAGAAAAAAGGCTCGCTTCAGGCATTTGGGGCGGCTTATGGAGCTTTCCAGAGATGAATGCATTGCATCAAATTGAAGGCCGCCAAGTCGAAAATGAAGTTCAAAAACGTTTCGGCTGTAAAGTGTTATCCAACCAAACACTGCCAAAACTGACGCATACCTTTACCCACTTTAAGTTGCACATTCAGCCACATCTTTTAGATACGCTTCAAAATCACGCATCTAAAGATAACGCACACCTTTGGCTTAATATTGAAGAGGCGATGGGTGCTGCAATTCCTACAGCAGTTCGTAAAATACTGCGCTCGCTTCAATCGTAACTGCTTGAAAAATTAGCCCAAACGGGTTATTGCGCAAACCTGCTCAAACACTACAATCCACACCTAATAGGCATAGCTTTTGCTTAATCCTTATGCAAAACATATTGCCAACCAATTCAAGAAAAATTTATTTAGATGAAAATTAACGCTATCTTATTGTATATTAAGCCTTTATCAGCATTGGCGGCATTGTTGTTGAGTGCTAATGTAGCGGCTGAATCTGCTTTAAATGAAGTTGAAGTTTCAGCGAATGTGTCTCAAATTGAAGCAAATGAGACTGCTGAACCGGTAGTGATTTCACCCGTTACTTTAGAAAAGCCCGCTATCAATACGGCTGAAGTGAAAAAGGGGCTGAATAATCCAAGTGCTCAGTTAGTGGCCATCGCCCTCAAGTATAAAGATACTGAAGTGGCCAACCGTGAATATGCAAAAGTGGCAGAAACTTATTGCAGAGCTGCTAAATTTGGCGATGCAGATGCACAATATGCACTCGGTTGGATGTATCAAAATGGTCGCGGCGTTGCGGCTGATGAAAAAGTTGCTGCGCAACTCTACACCATGGCAGCAGAGCAGGGTCATACACGCGCTAAAAGCACCTTGGCAACGCTCGCTGACGTAAAACCTGAATCCACTTTGCTCGCCTGTCTGTTGCCAGACCCACCACCAGAACCGATGGTGACGACATTACCAAGCGTGGATGGCACAAATGCTGAGAATAAAGGCATTTCAGAAAAAACAGCGGCTTTGTTCTATTCAAAAGCAAGCATTCTTAAAATTGTGAATAAATTAGCGCCAAAATATGAGATTGATGCCAACCTTGCGATGTCTTTTATAGCGGTTGAATCAAACTTTAACGTACAAGCGACTTCACCTAAAAATGCGCAAGGTTTAATGCAGTTAATACCGGCCACCGCACAGCGTTTTGGCGTTAAAGATGCCTATAAAGCGGAAGAAAACATTAAAGGTGGTTTAGCTTATTTACGTTATTTGCTCGCCTATTTTCAGGGTGATGTGGAGTTAGTAGCGGCTGCCTACAACGCAGGTGAGGGCGCGGTTGAAAAGTATAAAGGTGTGCCGCCATACGCTGAAACACAGTTGTATGTGAAAAAAATTGCACGACTTTATAACAACAACTCACACCCTTATAAAGAAAATTGGGTGAAAGAATCTCCCTTTTTGAAAACTAAGAAAACATCGGGGTAATGTTCTTTTGGTGTTTTATACCTAAGTTTTTTTGATTAATTTTTATAGCGGAACATTTTCAGCAACATTCCAGATACATTTTCGAACAATTTTCTTATAGGCAAATGTGAAAGAGATATTGTAGACTAAGTCCAGCTAGTCGTTTTTAACCCACCAACCTCGGTGAGTTAGTTACTAGCAGACAGTTTAAAATCAATATCAATAAGGTATTTTAATACCAGCAGTTCGGTTTATGAATTGCTTTCAAAAGCCTTTAAATTTCAGGGGAAATCTAAAAGGACTTCTATTATGAATAACATTATCCAATACTTTTCATTTAAAACTTTCTCATCATCAGCATCAATGTTGCTTGGCTTATTTAGTGCGCATGCACATGCTGATTGGGTAAATTTGGGCAATATCGGCCCTACTTTTACCTTTTATGAAAACTTTAATCTCGATAAGAGTGACTATGTCAGCGAAGAGAGCATTGCCTCAGATTCACTTACATTTACGTTGAATTCTGCACAAACCGTAACTTTTTTTGCAGATAACTTTGGATTTGAAAATGACTATACTGAATTCCGTCAGCTTGATATATTAGATGCGAATAAAATTAGTGGTGTGGAAGATGGAGCGCCTTATGTTGCCGGTATTGGTTCTTATGAATTAGGTCTAAATGGACAAGAGTCTAAATTTTCATATTTGCTAGGACCGGGTGACTATCAAATCAATTACAAAGTACGTGGTCAGGAAGTAGATTATGACCCAGACCGAAATATGGGCAAAGCGAAAGAGGGGCTAGGCAGTTACTATTTGGGGTTAAGTATTGGAGGCGCTTATATTAATCCTGTTCCAGAACCAGAAACGTATGCAATGCTGTTGGCGGGTTTGTTGCTCGTTGGTTTTTCAGTACACCGTAAGCGCCAAGTCTAATTGCATCAGCTATATTTTAATTTAGCTTAATTTCTCCCGAGAAAAAATAAATGCTCTGAGAGCCTTGTAAATAAAGGCTCTCAGAGCATCGAAAACGGGTAGTTGCCATATAGGCACAATTTTGCACATTTTTAACTGGGGACTCTCAAATTTGAAGTGCAGCACACTTTAGTGAAGTTGATGCAATTCTAAGTTGCGTAATTTGGGGGCTAATTTTGCAGTTATCCCCACCACGCCTAGTGTCATGAGTCCGCCAAAAATGACTGAGGGAACAAGCCCCATCAGTTTTGCAGCAAGGCCAGATTCAAATGCACCAAGTTCATTGGATGAGCCAATAAAGATACCGTTGATGGCTGACACTCGCCCACGCATGGCATCGGGCGTGGCAAGCTGCATGATGGTTTGTCGCATTACCACTGACACACCATCAAACATACCAGAAATGAGTAGCATAAGACCCGCAAGCCAAATGCTGCTAGAAAGACCAAAGCCGATAATGCTTACACCAAAGCCCGCGACTGAGGCTAAAAGCCAGCGTCCTGCATGTAAATTGATGGGGTGTCTCGCCAGCCATAATCCAGTAAATATCGCGCCAATCGCCGGTGCGGCACGCAAAATGCCTAATCCTTCAGGGCCAAGTTTATAGATATCTTGAATAAATGCCGGTAACAGTGCAACTGCACCGCCAAATAACACTGCAAACATATCAAGTGTGAGTGCGCCAAGAATAATTTGGTGGTGATAGACAAAACGAAGCCCTTCGGCGATGCTTTTTAACACCGCGGGGCTCGCTTCAACTTGAGGCTCTTTAACACGTATGGTCCAAATAGCCACGATGGCAACAACGCAAAGGAAAATGGCAAACGTATAGGCAACAGTCTTGCTGGCAAAGCCGACTAACAGTCCACCTAGCGCAGGGCCTACCACCAAGCCAATTTGAAAAACCGAAGTGCCGATGCCAGCGGCGCGCGCATACTGATCCCTTGGCAAAATGAGCGCAAATAACGCGTTGTAACTGGGTGAGATAAATGCCCGGGCTACGCCCGTAAAGGCAAACGCCATGTAAATCCAGAGGGTGGTGCTGGCTATATTTTCACCAAACCAGCCAGTGGAAATTACGGCCAACGCAACAGCACTCGCCCCAAGCAAAAACGCGGCAAGTGTACCAAAGAATCGACGTGAGCAATGATGATCAACAGCATGCCCTGCAAAAAGTGCCGTGGCAAAATAAGGCACCACCTCAACCAGGCCAATTAAGCCGAGAGAAAGTGTGTCGCGCGTGATTTCATAAATATGCCACCCGACGGTTACCGCCATGATTTGGTAGGCAAGTACAATAAAGAGTCGGTATGTAAGTAATTTTAGAAAAGCGTGTTGATGAACGGCAAATATCGGGTGTGTAAAAGTGCGCATGCAAGTATTATAAAATTAAACCCTCTTCAAAGCGCGGTATAGGCGTGAATAAACTCCAGAACATCGCAAAATTACGCGTAAAATATCTTGGTTAGTGCTGTGAATAAGGCAGTAAGCAAGATTTATGCTTGCCGATGAGTCGTCTTTGACCTAGTGAGGCGCTGCCGATATAGATTAGGCGCACTAACCCTTAACGCCCCGAGAGTATCTTCACCATTCGCGTGGTACGCGCCATAAATACCAGCTTGCCACCGTGCGGTGTGGGCTCCAGGCTTTAGCAATTTCAGTCAACATTTTACGGGAAGGTGCAGACGCTAGCTTTTTAAGCCGTCGATAGCCTTGTGCGATGCCAAAATCATCTGCGGGCAAAATATCCATACGTGCCAGTGTAAACATGAGCATCATTTCAACGGTCCACCGGCCAATGCCCTTTAGTTGAATTAGGCGTTCTATCAACGCTTCATCCGTCATGCGGCTGGCTTCTAGCCCTGAGGGTACCAAGCCGTTGATTGTGCCTTCCGCAATCAATTTGAGCGTTTCAATTTTTCTGCCAGAAAAACCACACTGACGCAGGTCATCGAAAGAGCTTTCGATGATTTGCCGTGCTGTGGGAAATTGATTTTGTGCGCTTGAATTGAAGCTGCTGATGAGTTTAGCCAGAATAGCATCGCCAACTTTGGCTGTTAGCTGTTGATAAGAAACCGCGCGAATTAAAGCCACAAAAGGTTCACGCTGCTCTTTTGCTTGAAAATCGCACGGGCCAACT
>JAKQTB010000216.1 GCA_029569495.1 Pseudomonadota bacterium
ATTCCCGCAGGTGTGTTGAATATCATCCCTGGCTTTGGCGAGCAAGCAGGCACACCGCTTGCAATGCACATGGATGTTGATTGCATTGCGTTTACGGGCTCTACAGGTGTGGGCAAAAAAATTCAAATCATGGCTGGGCAAAGCAACTTAAAGCGCGCTTGGTGCGAGCTTGGCGGCAAGTCGCCCAATATTGTATTTGCCGATTGCAAAGATTTAGATAAGGCCGCAGCGGCTTCAATTGGCTCAATTTTTTACAACCAAGGTGAAAGCTGTAATGCGCCATCACGCTTATTGGTTGAGCGCGCTATTAAAGATGCGTTCGTTAAAAAGTTGCTTGCGCATTTGCCTGATTATCAGCCAGGTGACCCGCTGGATGAGAAAACTACTATGGGCGCAATTGTGGACTGTGGGCAGATGGAAAATGTACTGAAATACATTGCCAGTGGTAAAGCGCAGGGCGCAAAACTACTCGCAGGTGGTGCGCAAGTGCGCACTGAAACGGGCGGTTTTTATATTAGCCCGACCGTGTTTGATGCGGTGACGAATGACATGACGATTGCGGCAGAAGAAATTTTCGGCCCTGTATTGTCTATTATTGCCTTTGATAGCGAAGAAGAAGCCATCAAAATAGCCAACGACACACCCTATGGCTTAGCAGCCGCGATTTGGACGCAGGATATCTCGCGCGCGCATTTGGTGGCACAGCGGTTACGCGCAGGCACGGTGCATGTCAATAGTTACGATGAAGACGACATTACTGTGCCGTTTGGCGGCTACAAGCAAAGTGGAAATGGCCGCGATAAATCACTGCATGCGCTAGAAAAATACACAGAATTGAAGACCACATGGATACGGCTGAAATAAGTTGCTTTAAGTGGCAATTTAGCACCAACCTTTTTCGATGCTCTGGAAGCCTTATAAACAAAGGCTTCCAGAGCATATTTTTTCTCTCGTAGATTTTTAAGCCCGCAAATTGCATTAAAACGGCAGATAAAAATGAGAAATTGCATTTATTGAGTGAAGGTTTTTTAATATGACAACGCAACCGCCCAGCAATCAAGATTTACATCAGCGCCGTCTTGCCGCCACACCGCGCGGCATTGGTGTGATGGCCAATTTTTTTATCGAACGCGCGCTAAATTCTGAAGTATGGGATGTTGAAGGTAGGCGCTATATTGATTTTGCAGGGGGGATTGCAGTGCTCAACACCGGGCATCGTCACCCTAAAATGGTCGCCGCCGTTGAAGCACAATTGCAGCAATTTACCCATACTTGTTATCAGGTATTGCCCTATGAAAATTATGTGACATTGGCTGAACGCATCAATCAATTAACGCCTGGTAGTCATGCAAAAAAAACCTGCTTTTTTTCAAGCGGGGCAGAGGCAGTTGAAAATGCAATAAAAATTGCGCGTGCTGCCACCAATCGTTCAGGTGTTATTGCGTTTTCAGGTGCTTTTCATGGTCGCACCATGATGGGTTGCGCGCTCACAGGAAAGGTGGTGCCTTACAAAGTAGGGTTTGGGCCGTTTCCTGCTGAGATTTATCATGTGCCGTTTCCTACGGAGTTGCATGGCGTGAGCGTTGAAGATGCGCTACACGCAATACAAACACTTTTTAAGGCAGATGTTGACCCTATGCGTGTGGCCGCGATTATTATTGAGCCAATACAAGGCGAGGGCGGTTTTTATGTCACACCGCCTGCGCTCATGAATGCACTGCGTAACTTGTGTGATGAGCACGGTATTTTGCTAATTTTTGATGAAGTGCAAACCGGGTTTGGCCGAACAGGAAAATTATTTGCAGCCGAACATTTTAATGTGACCCCCGACATTATGGTAATGGCAAAAAGCTTGGCAGGCGGTATGACGCTCTCGGCTGTTTGTGGTAAGGCTGAAATCATGGATGGCCCAGCGCCCGGTGGTTTGGGCGGAACCTATGCAGGTAATCCGTTAGCTATTGCTGCAGCCCATGCTGTGATTGATATCATTGAAGAAGAGCAATTGGTTGCGCGTGCCAATGTTTTAGGTGCCAAGCTCACAAGCAGATTAAAGGCTATGCAAGTGAATACGCCGGCTCTTAAAGAAATACGTGGCTTGGGTTCGATGATTGCAGCAGAATTTTTTGACCCAGTCACGCAACAGCCTTCACCAGAAATGGCAAAACGCGTGCAACAGGCTGCGCTGGCAGAAGGCTTGGTACTATTAACCTGCGGCGTGTATATGAATGCGATTCGATTTTTGTATCCACTCACCATTCAAGATGCAGTGTTTGAAGAAGCGCTCAGTATCATTGAGCGTGCAATCGCGACAACACGTGAATAACAGGCACAGACAAAAAAATATTGGCATGGCAAAAATTGACTAATATTGTGCATTCACGCATTATCAAAAATTCTAATTGGCCATTACACTAAGCAATCAAACCATGCAATCGAACAACAATAATAGCAATGCGTCAGCACCGCCTTCATCTTCATTGTTTGAAAAGGTAAAACAGTCATTTTTTCACCGAAAAAAAACTTGGCTCATCGCTGGTTTTTTATTAGCGGGTGCCATTTTAGCCGGTATTTTTTTTAAAATTCCACTCGCAAAAAATAGCCAAAATGGCGTGGCGTTAGCGCGGCCTGATGTGTGGGTGCACAGCCAAAACCTATCATTATTACCCCGCGATTTACTGCAAGTGCCGTTGCTTAAAACATTGTTGACCGAAGATTTTGTATATTTTTATGCGGAAGATGAAGATTGGCTCAGTTTGCAAGGCGCCATGCGCCGCATTAGTTTTGAGCATGCACTGAACTGGTCAGATACCTTACTTAAAAATATTGCAGAAGCGCCAGCCGATATTTACATGTGGCACGATGATAGCCACGCCTTGCGCTATTGGGCGCTTAGTTTAGAGCGTGATCAATTAAGCGCAGTCGCACAAAAATTAGCGACACTAAAACTCACTGCGGATAAGCAATTGCAGAAAATTGGCAGTGTGCGTATTGCTGGGACGAGCGTTCCCGTACTGCAATTGTCGCTCTCATCACGCCGTCAAATGGTTTTGGCAGCACACCAAAATCGGCTGGTGCTGCTGTCAGACATCGACATGGTAAGCCATGCTGATAATGAACTTGACGACCAGACAGCGAAACTTATTTCGCGCCTGCTGTCTGAAGATGCCAATGTGCGGGCAGAAGTGATTGCTGAATTGCAAGTCACCGCGAATGCACAGCCTGTGCATGAATCTAAGCAGACGATTTTAGTTTCTAACCGCTTGTTTGCGCAAGGATACGCGCCTTTTGTTCCCTATTTGGGTGCATTGCGCTTTGATTTTGACGGCAAACAATGGCAAACCCAAGCTAATATTGCTGACAATACATTTAATCCTAATATTTGGAGGCATTTGCCTGCCAATGCCGCGTTTTGCGTAGCTACACCAATTGATTGGGCGCAAGTACAAACCGCTCTGGCGGGAGCAAAAAATTTGAACACCCAATTGAATTTGCCTGCTGAATTTGCATCCAGTGGTGCAATTTGTTGGTATGCCGAAAAAAGTGATGACATTGCCCAGCCCTTATTTGTAGCGCTACGTCAGCCGAACCAGAACAAACAAGAAATGCTGACAGCGCTTTTTGACTGGGGCGTTGCTACCAATCAAGACCATCTGAAAGCGTTAATAGCGCTCAATCGCCAAAAACGTCATTTAAAAAACCAGCTGGAATATGCAGCATCCAATCTTGAAGCAGCTAAGCAAGAAAAAATTGACGGCAAGCTAGACCGCGAGCAGAAAGCAGCACGACAAGCGCAAAAAGAAGCTACTATTGAATCGTCAAAAGCGGAGGTTAAAGTGGCCGAAACCGCCCTAGCCGAACTTGCGCCCGCCATCACCGCGGCAAAACAGGCTGCCGAAGCGCCAGCACTGATTGCAAAAGAAAACGCCATCGTTCAACAGGGTGCTTTTACCGTGGTGTCGCGCAAACTTGCCATAGAGGCTACTTCAGAAAATAATCCTGTACTTGCTTTTGATAATGAAGTGGTCTACTTTTCAACTAACCCTCCGTTAATTCAACGTGCAGTCAGTGTTGGCGAGAAAAAATACCCAAATTTGCAGGAGTCAGCAGTTGTGTTGCAACAATCAACACAGCAATTTCTTTATGTGAATCCAATAAAACTTTCCACACTGCTCACCGCTACGGGCCATGCCGCATTACCGCAAGAAACAAAAAGCAATTTAAGAGCAGCGTTTGATTACCATATGCCTGCTCGCTTTGCTGCACTATCCCAGCAGCGTCCGTTTAGCTTGGTTTTGGAGTCAAAGGCTTCTAAAACCAAACAGGCTGACAGCAGTGCGCATGACATTGCGCAATGGCAACCACTTGTCTGGCGTACTGCCCCTGAGCGGTAAAATGACATGCAGCAGCATCCGGTTAAATCAAATTTGATGATTGCAAAACACCAGCCTAGCCATGGTCGTCGCGGTGTATTGGGTGGATTTGCTGCGCTGTTGTTAGCACTGGCATCCCCTAAACAAGTTTTTGCATTGATGCCAAAGGATGAGCGACCAAGTTTGGGCTATCCGTCTAATCAGCGTAATAGCAATCAAGTGCGCCTCAATACAAGCCAAATGCAGGCTTTTCGTAGTTGGCTACAACTCATTGTGCATCAGCAATTAAATCTTGGCCCAACACCGCGCTGGCAGCAACGCGACTGTGCTGGCTTAGTACGCTTTGCAAGTGCAGAGGCGCTACGCCAGCATGATGCTACTTGGTTAAAAGCCAATGGTTTTTTGGGGAAAAAAATTCCGCCAGAACTCAACTTAACAGTAGAGCAACGCGCAGCTCTGCGTCATGCCTGGCTGAGAGCTGACGGTAGCCAAGGGGCGTTTGTCAGCGCACTAGAGCTTGTGCAAAACAACACACAGCCTATTGGCCGTGATATGGCGCATGCGGAAGTGGCCGACTTGCTTTTGTTTGACCAAGGTCAAGAGCAGCATTTAATGATTTGGATGGGCCGTTATGTGGCTTATCACACTGGCAAGGTTGCCCCTAATGATAATGGGTTACGTGCCTACCCACTTGCAAAGCTGATGTCATGGAAAGATAACCGCTGGCAGCCTCAAGCAGGGAATCCTAATTTTATAGGCATATTTCGTTTGTTTTTTTTGAGTACATCATGAATTTTAATTTAATAAAAATAATGAGATCAGCATTTATGCTGTTCAACATCGGGCTCGCTATGTGTGTCGCACATGCAAGTGAGAGCAGTGAAAATGCAGGTTTTTTTATACTTTCAGATAGAAGTTATGGCAGCCAAGAGATCGCACAAATTCGATTAGAAGTGCAAGATGTGCAGGCGGTACATCAAAATGCGGGTGTTGATATAGCTGTATATAAAGTACCAAATCCCATTGCATTTTTGCAAAAACAAAGCAATTTGCACCGTATTAACACGCAGGTGCAGCCCGCCCAGCCAGGTGTTTGGAATGCAATAGTCGCTGTTTGGGACTATGTGGCACGTAGCGCGCGACAACTTGCCAGAAAGTTGTTTTCAGAAGAAGCGCGTCAAACGACCGTAGAAGCCGCGCCTGATTTACATATTAAAAAGATTCAGCACCCAGCAACGCGTCATTCAGCATACAAGCCGCTTAAGGGTTATACGTTGACCGCTCGATTTCGATATCCTTTGCAATATGGTAAAGATGTTAAATCTGCAGATGCATTATTAAGTGGCGCAAACGTTGAGGGCAACATTAATTTTGATGATGCGGCGCCAGCTGAGCAAAACGCTCAAGCAGTTGCTGAGCCTGCACAGCAGCCAGCATTTCAAACATTGAGCAATGGCAATGTATATATTCCGATTGGTCAATTAACACCTGGTTTGTACATCGTAGAAGCCATGCTCGACGAGCAACGCGCAGTCACGATGGTGTTTGTTGGCGATACCGTAGCTGTCACTAAAACCTCCTCGAATGGATTGTTTGTCTGGACGGTTGACCGTTTGTCAGGCGCACCTGTTGCCAATGTTGCAAGCCATTGGAGTGATGGCGTAGGTGAATTAGCAAAAGGCGTTACCAATCAGCAAGGTTGGGTGCAGTTAAACCATGCAGCCCCTGAGCAAACCTATTTATATGCACAGGATGCAAAAGGTGGTGTGCTGATTTCGGAAAACTATTACTACAATAGCGAAATTTATAATACCAAGTTATACGCAACAACCGACCACCCTTTATATCGCCCAGGGGATACGGTGAATATCAAAATAGTGGGCCGTGAATTTATCAATGCGAGAGATTCAAAACCGCTAGCTGATGCGCCAATTCAAGTGGCGGTGATAGATCCTAACGGTTTGCCAGTCGCGAATCAAACATTGCAATTTAGCGGTGCAACTGGAGGAGACACTGCTGTAAAACTGCCTGTTGCAAGTGTTGCTGGCGGCTATGATATTCAAATGACTTATTTGGGTGAAGTGTACAGCGCAGCGTTTCGGGTTGCAGAGTTTCAAAAGCCGCATTTTGAAATTAATTTAAATGTAGATGATGATGACATAAAAACAGGCAACGAAATTCCTGTGCAAGTGCAATTACGTTACCCAGATGGTAAACCCGTTAAAAATGCCGAGGTAGATATTGACTTAAAGGCACAGGCTTTGAGTATGGTGGAAGGCGATTTAGGCTATAGCGGGCAATTTCCAATAAAATTAACCAGCCAAAAATATCAAACGGATAACAGTGGTCATGTGAAAGTGAACCTGCCAGAAGTTAAAGAACCAAGCCGCTATATTATCTCCACTCTGGCGACAGATGGTGCAGCTTACCGCGTTAGGCACACGCAAGAGCTGTTAATAGAACGTGCGGTGAGCCAATGGCGCATAAAAGCCAATAGTCGATTTACTTCACCAGACCAATCAATTCACTTTAATGTGAATCAGTTAATTGAATCGCAAACTCCTCAAAAAAATATAGAAACAAAGTCATCGCAACCCACTAAGTGGAAGTGGCTACGATTAGAAGATAGAATCAGTGCTGAAGGAGAAATCAGCCATGAGGTTGGTAAAGGGTTTGATATTAAGTTTGCAAAATCTGGTTCCTATACTGTGAGTTTGATGAGTAAAGATGGGGCTTTACTCGGGGCGACCAGCCATTGGGTAAGTGGCGCCGATTTAAAAGTACCTGTGGGGCATATAGAAATTGTATGGGACAAAGCCAACTATCAGGTAGGCGACAACGCCAGCGCACTCATTTCATTTTCAGAGCCGATTGACCATGCGCTAGTCACTTTAGAGCGAGAAAATATTGATAAAGCCAGCCTGTTGAATGCCGCTGCATCTTGGCTAAAGACAACCCGCGTTGCACCGCAACAATGGCGCATTTCTGTGGCTGTAACTGAGAATTTTGCACCTAACCTCACGCTATCAGTGGCTTATGTTAAAAATAATGCATTTGTATTTGAAAATGCGGGTATTTTGGTGTCAAACGCAAAAGTGAATGTACGCGTTACAGCCGATAAAAAGCAATATGCGCCTGGCGAAATGGTTAAATTGTCGATTGATACCTCATTAATTTCTGCGGATGGTAAAGCCACGAATCAGGCGGTTTCTGCACTGGTGAGTTTAGGCGTAGTGGATGAAATGCTATACGTCTTACAACCTGAAATTGCACCCAATATTGTGGATTTTTTCTATCATCCACGCCGCAACAATGTCCGCACGCAGTACAGCCAGTCATTTATTGGTTACGATTTATCTACCAATCAACTTGGAAAATCACCTACCAGTCATCGCGCTCAAGAGCGAGCTACCAAAGTGTTGGAACGCCCACGACGTGACGATGTGGATACTGCATTATGGGCGCCAAAAATTATGACGGATGCTAATGGCCATGCTGAAGTCAGTTTTAAGATGCCAGATTCGCTCACGCGTTGGCGTATGACTGCACGTGCAATGACCGCAGATGGCATTGTGGGTCAAAGTGTCAGCGACATTCAGAGTTATAAGGATTTTTATATTAAATGGACCAGCCCAAAGTGGTTGCGAGAAAAAGATAGCGCGATTGGCAACATAGCAATTTTTAATCAGACGAATCAAGACCAAAATGTGCAAATTGAGTTAGAGGGCGCATTGGTACAGAGTGAAAGTATTCGTTTAAAACCCGGCATCAATTTTATTGATGTGTCGCGTAAGGGTGAGCAAATGGGTGAGCTCATTTTAATGTTAAAACACCAAGATAAAATTAAAGATCGTTTAGCTGTAAATTTAAATAATCGTTCGGATAGTTGGCCAGTACACTTCAATAAACTGGTGAGTCCGCAAGAAGGGGTCATTAAACTCGACTTACCATCTGACGCACGCAATATTACGCTGCGCTGGATGGATCATTCACGCGCAGCATTTTATCGCGTCGTCGATGATTTAGTTGATCAGCCTTATGGTTGTGTGGAGCAAACGGCTAGCAGACTTATCCCATTGTCGTTGGCCTACCAATCATTGCTTGAAGATGACCCACGAAAAACATTAATGATGCGGCAGCTCTATACGCACCGTTTGCGTTTGGCCAGTATGGCCGGGCCTGAGGCACATTTTGGCTGGTGGGGGCAAGATATGGCAGTTGACCCTTTTATTACGACTTATGCTTACTATGCTGATTGGCGTACCGCGAATGCACTTAAACTCAATATGCCAGATGAGCATTGGGAGCGATTAACAAAGCTATATAGTGAAAGTGGCTTTGAGCAACCCGTTTGGCAACGTGCATTGATGCTTGATTGGATGACGCAAATTGGCTTGCCTACGCAATCGATGATAACGAATTTGGCGACTGATTTGGCTGTGGCTACCAATGCCACTGAGCGTAAGTATGGCCGTCATGATAGCTGGGTGCTCACTGAAGAGAGTCAGCAAACACGGGATTTAGCTGTTGTACTCACCGCTAAATTGCTTAAGTCAAGTGTTGAGGGCTTTAATGCGCAAATTAGTGATTCAGTAGAGCGGGTGAAAATGCACGATAGTTTGGTGGCAAAAGCGCTTTTACATTATTCAGGGCATGAGCTGGCAGATGTGGATGTGTTATTGCCACTTGCAAGTGCTGATACTGCCACGATTGACCGCTCACTCATGCTCACTTGGGTAAATGGAGCAAAAGTGCCTGACCCAACGTCTAAAGGCATTCCGACACCGCTAGCTAAGCCTTGGCTCACTAAAAGCAGTAGCACTCACGAGACGTTTTTTGTTTGGCCAAATTCAGCGCCATCAACAGCATTACCAAATACAATTGCCAGTGGCAATATCAACGCTGTTGTGAGTTATGACAGCAGCGCTGTGGCTGCTCAAAGTACGTTGCCCGCAACATTAACGCGGCAGCTATTTTTGTTGAACAAACAAGAAGATGGCAGTTTTGAACCAAAGCTTGTTGATGCCAATGATGCCGTCAATACAGATGCACTTTATTTAGAAAGCCTCACGCTCACTCCAACTAAGGCATTACGTTATGTGGTCATTGAAGCAGCGCTTCCGGCTGGCGCGCAGGTGGAGTCAGGCACTTGGGGCATTCAAATTAAAGACCAAAGTGATATGCCAAAGGCGAATTTTCAAGACTTGGCTGACCGTTACGCGGTCCCTGTAGGTTATGTGGACAAGGAAGTTGTGATTCAACATTTGATACGCTTTAGCCAACGTGGGCAATATGTATTGCCCGCTGCGCGAGCTTACAATATGTACAGCCCAGATGCGCAAGTGCTTGAAAGTAGCCCACGAAAAAGCATTCAGGTTAAATAGTGGGTCTTATGCGTGCTAGTTACTGGCATTGGTTTGCAATAATTACGCTGACCTACAGTTTAACAGGGCGCGCTACGCAGGGTAACGATTGGCAAAAAGACTGGTGGCTGGTTAGCCTTAATCCGCAACAGACTGCCCCACAATGGTGGGTGGGTGAGGCGGCTAGTGCTCCAGCAAAAGTGCCAATTGGAAGCTTATGGAAACTTTATGTCTACAACTATAGCTTGGCTCTCGACTTGCCTGACAAACCGTACCAGTGCCATGCTGGCCGGCATGCAAAAGTTGGTGATGAATATTGTTGTAGTCAAGACGAAACTATCACGCGAGATATTGCGCTCGCCCGCTCATGCGGCGCTTATTTTGAACCTCAGCGTTTGCGTATAGATGCAAGGCAATGGCAGCAATATTGGCAGAGAAATGTGCCAGAAATTAAATGGTTAGCCCAGCTTGAAAATATACAGCCACAAACACAAAGTAGTGTGCATGATATTTTGTTGAGTTTAAACCGCCTGTCTGCCAATAGCATTAAGCACACTCGCAAAGCACTATTAGGACGGATACTTCAGCCGCAATGGAGTGCACTGTTGCCGCATTTAGGCGGCGCGTATCGCTTCAAAACATTTACTTGGGTACATCCACAATACAAAGGGGCTTACTTTGGTGGTGCTGCAGGGTGGTTGGCAGATGGTACGGCTTTTTGGGTTGGGGGTACAGGAAGCAGTAAAGTCGTTATAGAGAATGCGGCGCCACTAATTGCTGAAAAATTGCCTATAAAAGGGCAGTCTCAGCAAAGTTTTGATGAAGAGTGTGTGGCGGTTCATTATTTTAAGCGCTACCCCATTCAAACGGTTACGCGGTTAAGTCAGCGTGGTGCTGACTCCACAAAGGTGACAAGCGGCGCATTGCAAGGCCAATATGCAGTTAAATTTAGTAACGGCAATGCGCTGCAAATAATAAGTGACGGTGAGTTAAGCTTAACGCAGCGTGGTAATGCTCTGCAGTTATGGGGGAAATTAAGCATGCAAGAGTATGTTGCACGCGTGCTTGACCGTGAAGGGGATGCGACAAAAACAGAGGCAGCAAAAGCACTGAGTATTGCTGCGCGTAGTTACGTTTATCAAAACGCGCACTTTCATCTGGGTTGTTGGCAGATTGATGATGATAGCCGTAAGCAGCGGGTTTCACCAAACCCGGCGAGCGTCAGGGCAAGTCAGGTGGTAGGGTTTACTGAAGACTTGAGTTTAGTGGGTAGCCCGATTTATTTTCATCAAAATCAGACAAAACCAAATACGCTAAATTGGCAGCATGCTGTGAATCGTGCGGCACTTGGCGATGATTATTTAGCATTGCTACATGAAGCCTATCCCAATGCCAGCTGGCGACTGAATAATCAAGCTCAACAGTGCCAGCGTTTGCCACAGGCCGAACTTTATTTGCGGCAGAGTTTTCCACAAGCAAAGCAACATTTGCGCGAAGTAAAAGGGGTTGAAGTGGTACAAGGATTAAAAGTTTGTCAGTTAGACTATGGTAATCCGTATGCAGATCAGCATAGTACGAGCATTTATGTGCGCGATTGGCGAAGTGAAAATGACCGGGTGACGTTGTGGCATGAGTATTTACATTTAGCACTTCGTTATCATCCGAATGGGCATGATGAAGCCTTGATTGAGCAAAATGCACGACGACTGGCGAGTCAATTATCGCTGGGAAAATATACAAGTAGCACTAAAAGAAAGATACGTGCTGCGCAATAGTAAATGTGTTAGAAATACTTTAGGTAAACATATGAAAAATATAGGTTGGTATTCAATAGTGTTATTAACCAGTGTGAGCTTTTACGGCCATGCTGAAGAAGGCCAAGCGCCAAGTCGTCCAATGGGGGGGTGGCGTTATAGTCCGTCAAATCAAGCGAATTTTTCACAAACAGTCAATTACCCCGCCACACGCAGTAACAGTGGCAGTCACGCTTTGAGCGCGCTGATTATCGGCAACATAAAAGCACGTCCAAAAAACAGCCAAAATCCGCATCAACTTGTGGTGAACGGTGCCAATATGCCGCTCGCGGTAGATGAATCTGGCCATTACGAGCGACCTTATGCCTTTGGCGCAGGAAGCAACAGTGTAGAAGTTATCGACCCACAGGGTAAAAGCGTCGTAAAACGCCAATTTTATGAAGCAAATGCAGGTAAAGCGCCTGCAAAATTAAGAATTGTGTTGGCATGGGATTCTGATCATACCGATGTGGATTTGCATGTGGTCACGCCAAATGGTGAGCACGCTTGGTATGGGCAACGCACGATTCCGAGTGGTGGCTCGATTGATATTGATGCCACCGATGGGTTTGGCCCAGAGATTTTTGCAACCCCCAACGCAATACGTGGTGCGTATCAAGTGTATGCGAATTATTACGGCGGGAATAGCGACCAACAAGTTATTACGCGCTGTAAAATTGCCATTATCAGTGATGAAAATACACCCAATGAAAAACAGCAAAACTTTATTGTTCCGCTACGAAAAGCGGGCGAGTTGACGTTGGTGAAGAGTTTTATTTATTGAAATTTTGCACTTAAAATTTACCGAGCAAAAATCACTGCCCTGCAAGCCTTGTAAATTAAGGCTTTCAGGGCAGCTGAAATATAGACATGCGAATTTAATCAATACAGCAGTATAATTAACGTTATTCTAGTGACGATTTTCCAAAAGGCATTTTATGCAAATTCAAACGATTCAAACCCAAGCTTTTAATGACCAAAAACCTGGCACTTCTGGCTTACGCAAAAAAGTAAAAGTGTTTCAGCAGGCGCATTATTTAGAAAATTTTGTGCAAAGTATTTTTGATACCCTGCGTGAAAAAGAGGGCATTTCTGCTGGGGCAGTTTTAGCGTTGGGTGGCGATGGCCGTTACCATAATCGAGAGGCGATTCAAACCATTATTTGCATGGCGGCGGCCAACGGTTTTGCAAAGGTAATAGTGGGGCAGGCGGGCATTTTATCAACGCCTGCGGCTTCGCATGTGATTCGCAAATATAAAACATTTGGCGGTTTAGTGCTGTCTGCCAGCCATAATCAAGGCGGTGTGGATGGCGATTTTGGCATTAAATATAATATGAGCAATGGTGGGCCTGCGCCTGAAAAAATCACCGATAGTATTTTTGAAAAAAGCAAAACGATTAGCACTTATAAAATGGCTGATTTGCCACAAGTGAACATTGACGAAATTGGCGAAACGTCGTTTGACGGCGGCTTTAGTGTGCAAGTGTTTGATGCGGTGGTGGATTACGCGGATTTAATGCAAGAAATTTTTGATTTTTCTGCTATCAAAACGTTATTAGCCAGCGGCTTTGCCATGCAGTTTGATGCCATGTACGCCGTGACTGGCCCATATGCCAAAGAAATTTTTATCAATCGCTTAGGCGCCCCTGCCAGCAGCTTGATGAACTGTGAACCCTCAGAAGATTTTGGTGGCGGTCACCCAGATCCGAACTTAACTTATGCCGAAGATTTAGTCAAAATAATGTTTGCTGGCGAAAACTCACCTGATTTTGGCGCGGCATCCGATGGCGATGGCGACCGCAATATGATTTTAGGCAAAAACTTTTTTGTGACACCTTCTGACAGCTTGGCGGTGTTGGCAGCGAATGCAACGTTAATCCCCGCTTACAAAAATGGTATTGCAGGCGTGGCGCGCTCGATGCCCACCAGTGGCGCGGCCGACCGCGTAGCCGCAAAATTAAATATCCCCAGTTATGAAACACCCACAGGCTGGAAATTTTTTGGAAACTTGATGGACGCGGGCAAAGTAACGCTTTGTGGTGAAGAAAGTTTTGGCACCAGCTCTAGCCACGTGCGCGAAAAAGATGGGCTTTGGGCGGTGCTGTTTTGGCTGAATATTTTAGCCAAAAAAGGCACTTCAGTTGAGCAAGTGTTGATGTCACACTGGGCAGAATTTGGCCGCAATGTGTATTCACGTCATGATTATGAGAATATTCCAACAGATGCTGCGAATAGCGTGATTGCCCATATCAAAGCGCAATTTACCAGCTTGCCCAACCAAAAGCTGGGTTCATATACCGTGAAGTCCTGCGATGATTTTAGTTACCACGACCCAATTGACGGCTCAATAAGCAATAACCAAGGTATTCGCATTTTATTTACTGACGGCTCACGCATTGTGTTTAGGCTTTCAGGCACGGGTACTGAGGGCGCGACGATTCGTATTTACCTAGAAGCGTTTGAGCCTGACACTAAAAACCACCATTTAGATGCGCAAGTGGCGCTAGCTGAGATGATTAAAATTGCCTTGCAAATTTCGCTACTGAAAGAAAAAACCGGACGCGATGCCCCAACAGTGATTACTTAAAATAAGCGCCGAATGAAGCATTTCATTTTAAAGGTAGGCATGAAAAAAACGGTGTTATTGGTCACTGTTTTTTCTGTTTTAGTGTCAATCGCACTGTCTTTTTTGGTTGCAACATTGATTCCTTCTATTTCAGTGAAAGTCTCGCTGATAATGTCGGTAATTGTGCCGCTTATCATCGCGCCTTTAGTGAGTTTTCCTTTTGTTAACTTATTGTTTCAATTAAATGCACTTGAAGTGGAAATGCGAGCGCTGGCCACTTACGATGCGCTTACCAAGTTGCTCAATCGGCGTGCATTTTTAGAGCGTGCAGACTTTGCTTACAATATTGCAAAGCGAGAAAAGCAACCTTTTTGTATTTTGGCGGTAGATTTAGATTTTTTTAAGTCTATTAATGACCAGTACGGCCATGCAACAGGGGATGAAGTGCTGGCGCAATTTGGTCTAATCACCAATCAAATTTCGCGAGAGAGCGATATCTGTGGCCGAACCGGGGGCGAAGAGTTTTCATTTTTCTTAGCCAATACCACGATTGATGAAGCCGAGAATTTTACCAATCGCTTGCATACAGCGATAAGGTCAGCTTCAGTAAATTATAAAGGCTTACCAATTCACTTTACCGTGAGTATCGGGCTGGCCGCTTTTACTGGTTATAACATCAGTCAATTAGATGCATTGTTGCAATTTGCTGATGCCGCTTTGTACGAGGCGAAAAAAAGTGGTCGAAATCAAACGGTTAAATCAGTAGGGTTGTAGTCATTGTAGCAAGCTGGCTGATAAATGAGCCTTTTTACTCATCTACTTGCTTAATCGTCATTTCGCCTTTATAAAGCCGCACATCCATACGGCCTAAAAAAGACATGCCAAGCAGCACATCACCATCTAAGCCGGGGGCAATCATCGCGGCAACATTTTCAGCATGTACGCCACCAATTTGTATTGATTTCAAGCGCACCATATAACCCACGCTGTTGCCATTGGCGGTATTGGTGCGAACAGCATCAATACTTTGTAGTTTGAGTTTATCTGCCACGCGTTGCGATATGGCCACGCCAGTCGCACCGGTATCTACTAATACATCGGCTTTTTGTCCGTTGATGAGCGCTTCACTTCGGTAGTGGCCGTCTAAGCCTCGTTTAAGTACTACGGTGCTGGCATCGCCCAGCTTGCTTATTTTATTCGGGTTTTGAATGCCATCGGCGATGTAATAAATGACGCCCGCCAGCGCAATCCAAATGGTGGCAAATATTAGCGTGTGACGAGACATGGCGCTAAAGCAACTTAAACGCGAAAGCCACAATGCCGAAATAGGTGAGGTGGTGCAGCAGTTGATCAAACCCTAAAGAAATCCAGAACCATTCGCTGCTATCGGGCTTGAGGTTGAAATAGCGGTTGGTATTCATTTTAGCCCAGTCAATGTGGTAGTGAATCATAGTCTCAGCCATTGCATAAACCCAGGCATGCAATCCCAGCCAGTAAAATAGTATGACAAAAGTGCCAATGCCATGCAGGGCCGAATGTGCCAAGCCGCCTGCATGCCCATAAGTGCCTTTGTTGCGATACATCCAAGGGGTGGCCTGTAGTGGAAAGTCGCAAATAAAATGCTTAACAAATAACCATATTAAGGCGATGAATGCTGCTTCAGGCATGTTAATTACGCTGCTTCATCTATCCAAGCAAGTTGAATGGCTTCTAGAATTTTTTCACCGCAATGTTCGGGCAAATCATTAAAACCTTCCAGTGCCAACACCCATTGCATCAAGTCGGTAAAACGAATGGTTTTTGGGTCAATATCAGGGTGCGTGTCATAGAGCATTTCGGCAATGGTGCTTGTGTCTGTCCATTTCATCGGGAGATTTCCTTACAGGTGGTTGAACCTTATTATAACGCTGTGACCTAAACGCGGCAAAGTGATTCAATTGCGCGTAAGTTTTGAGAATTGGTTAGCACTCAATGATTTTAACCCCGTCAAATTCTGCCAATAACTTGGGTTGAAAAAACATCTTTTTTACTTTCATTTGCGTGCGAGAAAAAATCGCTGCCCTGCGAGCCTTTATTTATAAGGCTCGCAGGGCATGTCAAAAGGGTTGCTGTAAAATAATGGAAAAAACACGTGAATTTTGCTTTGCAACAACTTGTGAAAATAGGTGCCGAACTGGGCGCCATTGGTTTTATTTTTTAACCTTTAATCTTCAACCTAGAGCGTGGTAAAATACCGCATCAATTTATTCAAGTATTTGGAAAACTTTTCTTATGACTTCTACAACCATACATCCAGCCCCATTCCATTTTGCTAACACCTTAAACCAAGTGGATCCAGCCTTAGACGCCATGATTAAAGGTGAAGTGGTGCGCCAGCTTGAGCATATTGAGCTGATTGCTTCAGAAAACTACACCAGCCCAGCGGTGATGCAGGCGCAAGGTTCGCAGCTCACCAATAAATATGCTGAAGGCTATCCTGGCAAACGTTTTTACGGTGGCTGTGAATATGTAGACCAAGTAGAGCAATTGGCGATAGACCGCTTAAAAGCATTGTATGGCGCAGAGTACGCGAACGTGCAGCCGCATTCTGGCTCGCAAGCGAATCAAGCCGTATATTTTTCAATATTGAAACCTGGCGATACAGTCATGGGCATGAATTTAGGTCATGGTGGGCATTTAACGCACGGATCACCGGCTAATTTATCAGGTAAATTATTCAACATTGTGCCTTATGGCTTGAACGCCAATGAAGAAATCGATTACGACGAAATGGAGCGCATTGCGGTGGAATGCAAACCAAAATTGTTAATCGGCGGTGCATCGGCATATGCGCTACGTTTTGATTGGGCGCGTATGGCGGAAATTGCCAAAAAAGTGGGCGCCTATTTTATGGTGGACATGGCGCATTACTCAGGCCTCATTGCAGCGGGCGTTTATCCAAACCCTGTGCCGCATGCTGATTTTGTAACTTCAACCACCCACAAAACTTTGCGCGGCCCACGTGGCGGCATTATTTTGGCCAAAGCAGAATTTGAAAAATCACTCAACTCCAGCGTGTTCCCTGCATTGCAAGGCGGTCCTTTAATGCATGTGATTGCGGCAAAAGCCACGGCATTTTTAGAAGCCTCACAGCCGGAATTTAAAGCTTATCAAGCACAAGTGATTAAAAATGCCCAAGCAATGGCACAAGCGTTAACAGCGCGCGGTTTACGAATTATTTCAGGCCGTACAGAATCGCACATGTTCTTGGTGGATTTACGTCCAAAAGGGTTAACCGGCAAAGCGGCTGATGCGGCACTTGGTTTGGCGCACATTACCGTGAACAAAAACTCGATTCCAAACGATCCTGAAAGCCCGTTTGTAACTTCTGGTATCCGCATTGGCGCGCCAGCCATTACCACGCGTGGCTTTAAAGAAGAGGAAGCAAAATTGGTGGCGAATTTGATTGCGGATGTGTTGGATAACCCAACAGATGAAACAGTCATTGCGGCAGTTAAAGCTAAAGTACATGCTTTGACGGCGCGTTTTCCTGTGTATCAATAAAACTATGAAAAGTGAAATGAGTAACGTGAAAAGTAAAAACGCCACATTGCAAAATGTGCAGATTGGTTTTCGTTTCGCCATTCACCTTTCACCTTTCACCGGTTCACCATCATGAAATGCCCCTTCTGCGGCGCAGTTGATACGCAAGTGATTGATTCACGCGTGAACGACGAAGGCGATTCGATTCGCCGTCGGCGCAAGTGCGGGGCTTGCGACAAACGGTTTACTACCTATGAAACCGCTGAATTGTACATGCCGCAAGTGGTGAAAACCAATGGTACGCGTGAAGAATTCAACCGTGAAAAATTACGTTTGTCTTTTTCACGTGCCTTGCATAAACGCCCCGTGCCGACTGAATATGTTGACCGCGCCCTCGATAAAATCTCGCAAAAATTGCTAAGTTTGGGCGTGCGAGAAATCCCCGCACGCGATTTAGGCGAGAGCGTGATGCATGAGCTTAAACTCATGGATAAAGTCGCTTATATTCGCTTTGCATCGGTGTATCGCAGCTTTTCGGATGTGGACGATTTTAATGATGCGATTCGTGATTTGTAACACATTCAATAATCATCAATAACAGGCTCACGTTAAAGGAAATATAAGCATGAAGTTAATCAACTGGCTTACGATTGGTTTTGCGGTGTTTACGCTCATATTGACCATTGTGTTTTTTGGTTGGTGGACAATGAAAGATAGTGTGGTGTTTGGCAGTGAACAGTTTGACCAAGTGAAATGGATGCAACATGCGGCCACCATTGAGCAAGAATGCAAGCGTGGCGACATGGCCTATGATTTACAGCAAAATGTATTGTCAAAAGGTACCGCGCGTGAAGCTGTGAGCGTGTTATTGGGCCGCCCAAGCTATGAGGATGAAAAATCCATGGAGTATGATTTAGGTAAATGCATGCATGTTTACCACGGCTTACTGCTGTTTTTTGATAAAAATAACCGTTTAATCAACAGCCGAATTTCTTCACACTAATCGCACATCCCATGCGCGAATGGTTTAACACTTTTGTTCTCCGCCGCTGACCATAGTTACATGACCTTAGCGCTGCAACTAGCAGAGCAAGGTTTGTATACGACAACACCCAACCCGCGTGTGGGTTGTGTCATTGTTAAAAATAATCGAATCATCGGCCAGGGCGCACATCTCAAAGCAGGCGAGCCGCATGCCGAAGTGCTGGCTTTGCGCACGGCTGGGGAACGTGCAAAAGGCGCCGATGTGTATGTAACGCTTGAACCTTGCAATCATCACGGCCGAACGCCGCCTTGTGTGGATGCTTTAATTCAAGCAGGGGTGGGGCGCGTTGTGGTGGCGATGCAAGACCCTAATCCATTGGTGGCGGGCAATGGCGTTAAGCGGTTGCAAGCCAGCGGTATTCAGGTGGAAGTAGGGCTTATGGAATCGGTGGCGTTTAACCTGAATTCAGGCTTTATTGCACGGATGACATGTGGCTTGCCTTATGTGCGTTGCAAAATTGCGGCGAGCTTAGATGGCCGCACGGCACTTAACAATTATCAAAGCCAGTGGATTACAGGTGAAGCAGCAAGGGCAGATGTACAGCACTGGCGCGCGCAGTCTTGCGCCATTATTACCGGCATTGGCACGGTATTGGCCGATAATCCTAGCATGAATGTGCGGCTATCTGATATTTCGCGTCAGCCTTTGCGGGTGATTGTTGATAGCCAACTGCAAACTCCACCAGACTGCAAGTTGCTGAGTACAAGTCACCCGCAATCTGCCCCCATGTTAATTGCCTATGCGAATGATGCAAATCAACAGCAGCAATCGCTCATGGCTAAAGGGGTGCGTTTGTTGCAGTTGCCAAATCAAAACGGCAACGTTGATTTAACGGCGTTACTTGCAACTTTGGCCCAACAAGGCGTGAATGAAGTGTTGCTAGAGGCGGGGCAGGGTTTGAATGGCGCGTTCTTGCAGGCTGGCTTGATTGATGAACTAATCCTGTACTATGCGCCTAAACTGATGGGAACTGACGCTAAAGGCATGTTTGCTGTGCCTGAATTAACGAACATGCAACAAGTGACGCATTTGCAGATCATAGACGTGCGTCAGTTTGGCCAAGATATTCGCTTACGCGCCAAGCCAAAAAAGTAAAGCGGTCAATTTGATGCTAATCGACACTCATTGCCACCTAGATGCTGCCGAATTTAACGCTGACCGCGATGCAGTGGCGTTATCTGCCCTGCAAGCCGGGGTTGAAAAAATTGTGATTCCAGCCGTGGAACGGGCAAATTTTGATGCAGTGATTGCGGCCTGCCAGCGGCACCCCCATTGTGCCTTTGCCTTGGGCGTTCACCCCATGTATGTGGACCACGCAACAGAAGACGATTTAGCAACGCTTAAAACTTATGTGGCCAAGCATCAACCGGTGGCGATTGGTGAAATTGGCCTCGATTATTTTGTAAAAAATGCCAAAGAACACCCAGCACATATTGAAAAACAACTATATTTTTTTACCGAGCAGCTAAAAATTGCCAATCAATTTCATTTACCGGTGATTTTGCATGTAAGAAATGCCATTGACGATGTTTTAAAATATCTGCGTAAAGCTAAGGTCAATGGCGGCATTGCGCATGCGTTTAACGGTAGTTTTCAGCAAGCGGAACAGTTAATAGCGTTAGGTTTTAAACTGGGTTTTGGTGGCGCAATGACCTATAGCCGTGCGCTGCATATTCAGGCGCTGGCGAAACAATTACCGCTAGAAGCCATCGTGTTAGAGACGGATTCACCCGATATTCCGCCAGAATGGCTGGGAAGACAGGCCAGAAATACGCCCGCTCAGACGGTTAAAGTCGCCCAGTTTTTGGCAGATTTACGTCAAGTAAATGTGTCGCAAGTGCTTGATATTACTAGTGCCAATGCGCTACAAATTTTGCCAAAATTAGCTTAGTTATACACATCACTTCAAGTGCTACTTTAACTATGGCTAGTAACCCTGATAAAAGCATGGAATGTTTGTAACTAATTGATTTAAAACATAAAAATAAAAGTTCAAAAATTAAGCGATTTTAAAAAACCCTTATAAATTGGTATGTTACATTCTTGAGTCACAGTTATTCACAGAGTTATCCACAGATATTGTGAATAGCCCTTTTGGGTGAATTTTGTGCAATTTTAAACGTAAAAAAATTAGGCGTGTCAAGTGAAAATTGAAGGAAAAAACTATCGTACGATTTGGCCAAGTGCAGACACAAGTGCAGACAAACCAATTGTTAACATTATTGACCAAAC
>JAKQTB010000228.1 GCA_029569495.1 Pseudomonadota bacterium
CTTTAACTATTTGTTTTGATTTGCCTTTTTTAAAATCGCGAACTTTATTTTTTTAACTCGTAATAAAGCAGCCCGATGAATCTATTTCGGTTGTGAGCATTAAAACTTTAGTATTATTTTTGCATTTTCCTCATTTCTTGATTTATTTTTAACTTCAACACACGTTTCATTTTGATGCGCGCCCGGATATACATTGCCTTTGCAGGCGATTTGAATAGCAACATCATAGCCAATATTTTTTTTTAACAAGAGAACAATACAAGGCAAAAAATGCCTTAAATCAAACGATGAGAACAGCGGTTTAAGCAGTGTTTTGTGTGAAATTTGTAGCGGAAAAGTGAGTGCTTTAATCGAAAAAATCAGGCAATTTAAAAGTGATTTTTAGGAAAATTTAATAGCAACCCTTTTGACCTGCCCTGCGAGCCTTTATTTATAAGGCTCGCAGGGCATTAAAAATCTCTCGGGAGCAAAAGCTTAAAAAAATACGATTTTTAAAACAAATAAAGAGAATAAAACTGGTAAAAAAAGTAACGCAGGCTATTGCGCCAAGCGTTTACTTTTAATGTTTAAGCATCCAGATTATTTTTAATGACGTAATGCGTAATATCGGCGTTGTGGCGCAGCTGCATTTTTTCTAACAAACGCGTGCGGTACATGCTGACGGTTTTAACTGAAAGTGAAAGCTTATCGGCAATTTCACTCACCGATTGGCCTGAGGCGATCATCATTAAGGTTTGAAATTCACGGTCAGAGAGTAACTCGTGCGCGGGTTTGGCTGTTTCAGTTTCAACATGCGTGGCTAAAATTTCAGCCACTTCTGTGGTAATGTATTTTTTACCTTTCGCCACCACGCGAATGGCATTTTCTAATTCGTTTGAGGCGCTTTGCTTGCATAAATAGCCTGAGGCGCCGCATTTGAGTGCGCGCACGGCGTATTGCTCCTCTTTATACATAGAGAGCATCAACACCGCGGTGTGCGGGTTATCTTTTTTGATGTATTTTAGCGCTTCAATGCCACTTCGGTCTGGCATTGCAATATCCAGCAACAGCACATCCGGATTTAATTGCGTGGTGAGTTTCATTGCTTCATGCGCGTTTTGCGCTTCTGCAATCACTTCAATATCATCGGTGGCCATGAGTATTTGCTTAAGCCCTGCGCGCAAAATAGCATGGTCATCTGCGATCATCACTCTGATTTTATTGTTGTTTTTCATACTAACTTTCTATAACTACCTCTTACAGCGCGATACCACACCCTCTTAGCCAAGGGGCAGATTGACCTTAATCAAGGTTCCCCTAGGTTTTGCTTTTGTAATGCTGATGGTGCCGTGTTGCATTTCAATGCGTTCTTGCATGCCATGCAGGCCAAACGAGTTGGCTTTATGTTTATCTTTAGGCTTGATGCCAACGCCGTTATCGCAAATGGATAGTTCAACATGGCAGTTTTCCCGCACCAAATGCACCTCAACCAGCGTGGCATGGGCGTGCTTGGCGATATTTGAGAGCGCTTCTTGGCAAATACGAAATAATGTCATTGATTGCTCAGAGGAGGTTTTGATGTCTGATTGGTTATAATAAAACTGGCAGTCAATGCCCAATTGCTTTTTAAATTCTTCAAGCTGCCAGTCAATCGCATCCACAATGCCCAAATCTAGTACGGTAGGCCGCAAATTGCGCGAAATGCGGTGAATGGCATCAAACGTACTGTCGGTAATGGTTTCCAAACCTAGCGCGTTTTTCTTTAACTCGGCTTGGTTTTCTGCTAATTTATTGCGGATATTAGATAACCCTAACTTAATCACCGTCAGGTTTCCACCGAGGTCATCATGAATTTCGCGGGCAATCTTGGCGCGTTCTTCTTCTTTAATGGTTTCTAAGTGGGCCGTCAATTCAGCGAGTTTACGACGTGACGCCTCAACTTCAATTTTCTCTTTTTTACTTTGCGTGATATTCATCATCACGCCGCCCCAAGTGACTTTGCCGTTCATCAATACGCGCGGTGTGGCACGCAAGTTTATCCATTTGGTATCTTGCCAGCCATCAATCCACACGCGGCCTTCCCAGTTGGCAGAAGTGATACTTTCAACTGATTTTTGTAGCCGTTTATATAATAAAGTGCGCTCGCGCGCATTCATCATTTCTAAAAACTGTTTGGGGTTTTGCATCAATTCTTCTGGCGTTCTGCCTAATAATGCTTGGCAGCCATCGCTTAAGTAATCAAACACAAATCGATTTTTTTCATCTAAATGAAATTGAATGACCAACCCAGGAAAGTTGGACAACGCGATTTGTAAACTTAATTCCTGTGCGTTCATTGATGAGAACAACTAACGGCATGGATTGACACGGCTGGAGGTGACACGGAATAGTACGAGGACAATGCAAGTATTGTCAGCATTGCCAACCACCTTTTTGAAAAAGTCGCCGCCGTACGAAATGAAATTGCACGCTATAAAACAACTTGGCCACCCCTGAAACATCACTTATTGTTGTGAGTCTATTATTAGCTTTTTTTAAACGAAATCAAGCTAATTTTAACAAAAATTTACAATTAGAGGTTGCACTCATGATTTTCATGTGTCTAACACATGACATTTTCTTACAAAATACTCATTTGCTTGGCTTCTAAGTCAATTTCTGTCAGTACGCGATTTTTACCAGTCTTTTTAGCCAGATACATGGCTTGGTCTGCACGGTTGATTGACACCACCGGATCTTCATCTTGTTTATAGAGCGCAATGCCGCCACTGAACGTAATGACAAGTCGCTCATTGTTGCCCATAAAAAAACGTTTGGTAAGCGTGCGCTGTAGGCGCATCATCGCAATCAAGGCATCATCCAAATTGGTTTCAGGCAATAAAATTACAAACTCTTCACCGCCATAACGGCTGACGATATCGGTTGGCCGGATGGTGTCTTGTATCACTTTGGCAAGGTGCTGCAGCGCTTCATCGCCCACGTGGTGGCCGTGTGTATCGTTCAGGCGTTTGAAATTATCCACATCCAGCATGGCAATACTTAAATTTCCGCCGCCACGATTCACGCGTGAAACTTCACGCACCACGGCATCATCAAAACCGCGCCGATTTAGCACGCCTGTAAGTTGGTCTACCCGCACCACTTCGCTTAATTTCGTTAGTTCGTCTTGCAGATGGCGGATTTTTTCTTGCGCTGTCATCGCTTCATCGCGCTGCTCAATTAACAATTCGCGCGAGCGTACAATGTCGGTTTGCAGTACGTGCGTGTCTGACATAATGCCTTCAAGAATTTCGTTAATCTTGAAAATATCATCAGTGGCAGAAAGTTGCGTAGAATAATCGCTGATTTTTTCTTGGTAATCGCCGCTGGTTTGCGACATATAAGACAGGCGGTCCACAAAAGTCGCCAGCATATGTTTAAACGCCGCTTTGGCTTCCACCAGACTGTGCTTCACCGTGCCTTGTTTATAAATGATTTCTTTCAGGCTTTTCTCGGCACTTTGAATGAGCGCACGGTCTAGCGGGCTAGATAATATCGTTTGCACCACCGCCACTTGCCCGCGCAGCCATTGGTCTTCAGCCACTAATTCTGAAATGTTGTCCACCAGCAATTTAAGTAGGCCGAGTATGTCCTGACGTATACCCACCTCATTCGCGCCTATTACTTCAACGCGGATTAGCAACGCTCTAAAATGCTTAGCAACGGCTTCCCAGTCTTTGAATTTTCTCGCGCGTTCGGCTTCAGTCAGTAATTTTTGCGCTTCTAATTCAATATCAGGATAGCCTTCTAAACGCGGAATCAACCCATGTTTAAGCGATAGTTTGTACATGTCTTTTAAGGCATTAAACATTTCAAAAAGCTGTGTATTGTCATGCGTAACAGCCACTTCATCTGCGGCCGTTTTGGGGGTGACAGCCGTGCTTTGCACTGCGTTATCTAACAAGGCAATATTGGTCGTGCTTGGTGTGGCAGGACTCACTTCAGCCACATCAACCTCAATGGCGGTACCCGTTTTTGGCGTAACTTGTTTCCAGGTTTGGGCGAGATTTTGAATTTTTTGCGCAAGCTGTTCATCTTGGCCAAATTTAATCAGCACGCGCTCTAAGGTTTCTTTTTTACGATTACTGTCATAATCCGCGCGTTTACTATCCCAACCGCGCACCAGTTCGCGAATCGCATCGGGCCACTGTTTAGCCATATTCACTTTGGCATCCATGCCATCAGCCATTAAGGTGGGCAGTTCATCCCAGCTTTGCTGCTTGAGCATTTTTTCCCAGCGATTCACCCAGTTCATCTGCATCGGCGTATCGCGTGGCAGTGTTTTGAGCGATTTCTGAACAGCTTCTGCCAGTGTTGCTTTGGCAGTAACACCCGCTAATTCATTGTAAATCACCAAATAATTTTCAGGATTAGGCTCAACCCGCTTAAGGGCCATTTGCTTAATCGTTTCGCGGGCAATTTCTACCGGGGAAAGCTTAGTGTTTGCAGTTTTTGGGGCGCTAGACATAAATAATGGTGGCTTCGCAATAAAAGTTAGAAATTTCTACCTTTTCATTTTGCGTGAGTGATAGCAAAAACAATTTGAAATATAGCGCTACTTTTCAGGCTTAATTTAACTGTTTCAACCCTAATAAGAATACGATGATTTTAGTCAGTATTACGCCGAGAAAAAAATAATGCTCTGGAAGCCT
The DNA here is from genome assembly GCA_029569495.1 of Pseudomonadota bacterium. GTDB lineage: Bacteria > Pseudomonadota > Gammaproteobacteria > Burkholderiales > Methylophilaceae > Methylotenera. Next base: position 4,671 of record JAKQTB010000228.1, read on the forward strand.
TTATTTATAAGGCTTCCAGAGCATCAAAAAAGGTTGCATGTAAAATGCAAGCTAAAAAGACTTCATTTAGTGCATTTTTATGCCCTGATTTTTTTACCCTTAGGCAATCTGCTTAAATAACTTGGTTGTTGAAATCACCCATAATCCAAGTAGCAAATAAGCAGCCATCACCCAGGCAAGCCCGGCTACGCTCCCCCAAACCAGCGGCACAATCGCGCCAGCCGATATGGTGGATAATGCCATTTGCACAAACGCCTGACCTGAAGCCGCCGTACCGCGAATTTTTGGATGGCGATCAAGGGCTGCCAGAGAAAGAATGGGCATGGCCAGCGCCATGCCCATGTTAAATAAGGCAATGGGTAAAATGTTCCACAGCGGTTTGGCGGGTAAGGCATAACAGATCACAATGTTTAATAACACCATGGCCAACATCCAGCCAAAAGCCGCTTTTAGCACACTTTTTGCGCCATATTTGCCTGCAACATGCTTTGCAATATACGAACCCAGCACCATGCCTGTCACGGTGGGAATAAACAAATAGCCATATTGCTGGGGCGATAAATGCAGTAATTTGCCTAAAAAAACCGGGCTTGCCAGCACATAAACAAAAAATGCCGCAAAATTTGCCCCAACCGCTACACAAAGTTTGGTGTATTCATGGTCACTAAAGATGGTTTTATAGCTCGCCCACACATTATGCGCTGAGAGTTTTAGCCTTTTTTCAGGCGGCATGGTTTCAGGTAAAAATTTTGCCGCCGCCCACAAACTCAAGGCCGCATAAATCGCCAGAAAAATAAAAATCGCTTGCCAGTGTATGCCTAACAAAAGCCCGCCAATGATAGGTGCAACTGCGGGCGCAATGCCAAACAGCATTTGCACGGTTGCCATGACGCGTTGCGCCTGTGGGCCTTCAAACAAATCGCGCACCATGGCGCGCGCTACGGTATTGCCCGCACCGCCGCTAGCGCCCTGCAATGCACGAAAAAACCAAAGCGTTTCAACATTGGGCGCAAAAGCACAGCCAATGCTAGCTAATACAAAAATACCCAACCCCCACTTAATGGTGGTAATGCGCCCAATGGCATCTGAAATGGCCCCGTGCCATAGGGTCATGAGCGCGTAAGGCAATAAATAAAAAGTGAGGCTTTGCTGAATATGCACGTCAGATGTTGCAAAATCATCCGCCATGGCATGAAAAGCTGGCAAATAAGTATCTATGGCAAAAGGCGCAAGCGCGGCTAAGCTTGCGAGTACATAGACAAGTAATTTGGAATGGGTTTTCAAATGTGTACGATTCAGCGAATAAAAAAGGCGCATCTTTACAAATGCGCCTTGAATTATAACGGCTATTGATTAAGGCAAGGCATGAAACTCGGTTAAACGTTCTTGAAATTCACCTTCAATTATCTTCTTAGAGTTTTTATCATTTCTAAATACTATCGGCTGCGCCTGTAATTGCGGGTTTTTGGCATCTTCAATCGCCTTGTCAATCAAATGACGGTGCGGTGATTTTGTGCACACCGGGTCAGCCGCTTCAGCATCACCTGTCAGCAAGAAACTTTGGCAACGACAGCCGCCTAAATCGTTGGCTTTTTCTGAACAACTACGGCATGGTTCTTTCATCCAAGCATCACCGCGATATTGATTAAACGCGGGAGAATCTTTCCATGTCCAGCCAATATCGCTGTCTTTGACATTGGGAAACTTCATATTCGGCAGCACGCGCGCAGAATGGCATGGCAACACATCGCCATTGGCGGTGACAATCATAAATACTTCGCCCCAGCCATTCATACATTTTTTAGGGCGGTCAGCAAAATAATCTGGCACCACAAAAAAGATTTTCATTTTGTTATCAGGATTAGCTCGGTGCGCATTTGTGATTCTTTCTGCTTCATCCACTTGCTCTTTGGTGGGCATCAATTGGCTACGATTCACCAATGACCAGCCGTAATATTGCGTATTGGCTAACTCAATGTAATCCGCCCCTAGTGCCTCAGCCATTTCTAAAATCTCTTTCATATGGCCAATGTTGTAGCGGTGAATCACCACATTCAACACCATCGGATAGCCGTGATTTTTAATCATGGCGGCCACTTTTTTCTTCAGCTCAAAGGTTTTAGTGTTGGTGATAAAGTTGTTAATCTCTTCCGTAATATCGTGCATGGACAACTGAATATGGTCCAAACCACCTTCTTTAAACGCTTGAATGCGCTTTTCTGTGAGGCCAACGCCTGAAGTAATCAAATTACTGTAATAACCGAGTTTTTTTGCCTCAATCACAATATCTTCAATATCATCGCGCAATAGCGGCTCGCCACCTGAAATACCCAGTTGAATCGCGCCTAACTTACGCGCATCACGCAAGGTTTGAATCCATTCTTCTGTCGTTAGCTCGTTTTGTGTGTGCTTGTCGTAATCGGTTGGGTTATAACAAAAGGCACAATGCAGCGGGCAACGATAGGTAACTTCTGCCAGCAACCACAACGGCTGCGTTTGGGTAGCGCTTGCCAACACACCATTATTGACCTGCTGGCTTTGCACTGCTTTTTGTACTACTGAATCACCTAGTGAATTTTGTGTCATGTACTGCTCCTTAATGGCAATTACAACTTTAGACTTTTCTTAGCCAAGCTTTGCCAACGGCTAAATCAAACATGCCCACCACGTCTGCCTCAATATTGGGCGCATCTGGAAATGTAGATTGTATATCAGCCACAATATCAGCCACGCTGGCTTTGCCGTTTACCCGTTTGAGCACTTCACCCGCACCACCGTTCAATTTCACCATACCTTCTGGAAACAATATCACGTAGCATTGTTGCGCTTCTTCCCACTGAAAGCGGTGGTGCATGGCGATTGCATAAATTTCATTCTTGGAGATAGATTGTTGGGTCATATTTACCTACTTTTACTTAATCTCAATGACTGGCTGACGCAAATAATCACGTCCTTCCACCTTAATATCTGCACATTGCAACATGATTGAATCGGCCATCACCCACAACACATTTAACTTAAATTGCAAAATTTCAAGCGCGCGCTCTTGCAACTCACGCGTGCGACCAAAATAATCAAGCGTAATAGATAAACCCTGCTCAACATCGCGGCGCGCTTGGGTAAGGCGATTTTTAAAATATTGCATACCTTCGGGGTTAATCCATGGATACATATCAGGCCAGGAATCAATGCGCTGCTGGTGAATATGCGGCGCAAATAGTTCAGTTAAGCTAGAGCAAACGCTCTCTTGCCAAGGGCGTTGTTTAGCAAAGTTAATGTATGCATCCACTGCAAAAAAAGTACCAGGCGCAACTAATTTGAGTGACATCACCTCTTCACGCGTTAATCCAACCGCATGGCCTAAATGAATCCACGCTTCAATACCGCCCTCGCCGCCTTCCGCAATATTGCCGCTGCCGTCATGGTCGAAAATGCGCTGTATCCAACCACGACGTAATTCACGGTCAGGACAGTTTGAAAGAATCGCTGCATCCTTCATCGGAATGGCGATTTGATAGTAATAACGGTTGGCCACCCAAGCCTGCATTTGTGTTTGTGTTAGTTTGCCTTCATACATCAGCACGTGAATTGGGTGGTAAATATGGTAACCCTTACCTTTTTCACGCAATTTCTCTTCAAATTCTTCACGACTCCAAGGGGCTTGTGTTTCATTCGTCATTTTTTATCCTTTTATTAATTAAAAAAAATCAAGGGGCTAGATGAGACAAGGCGTAAGAAAATTTTTTGAGCGCGGCATACGGGGTTGTATGTAAGCGATAAAAATTTTTGAAACAACGCAGCATCATGACGCACCTTGGTTTTTTACAAAATTATGTCCATGCCATCATAGGCAACTTCAATTCCATGCTGTGTCAACGTTGCACGCTCGGCAGAATCTTCTCGTAAAATAGGGTTGGTATTGTTGATGTGAATCAATACCTTACGCACTTTTTTATCTTGGCCAAACTTGTCTAAGTCTTCTATCATGCCGTTCTCACCCGATTGCGGGTTATGGCCAATGCTGCGCGCAGATTTTGTCATTAAACCTAAATCAATCATTTCGGTATCAGTCCAAAATGTGCCGTCTACCATAATGCAGTCGGCTTGCTGCATCAACTCTGGCAAGTGCGGTTCAATTTCAGCCAAACCTGGTGAATACCAGCATTTTTTGCCTGTGCTGATTTCTTCAATCAACACGCCAATGGTATCGCCCGCTTGCGGATTATTACGATGCGGCGAATAAGGCGGCGCAGCGCTTTTGAGCGCAACTGTGGTAAATTTTAAATTGGGCACATTGGGAATGGTAAAGCTAGTCGCCCCATCAATCGGCACTTGGTGATGATTGATGCCACAATAATGGCCGAGTATATTCAAAATCTGGTTACCTGAAGTTAAATCGCCATAGACTTGCTCGGTGCAATAAATCTCGCGTTTCACTTGCCCTTCACGCAACATATATAAGCCTGTGGTGTGGTCAATCTGCGCATCTATCAGCACAATGGCCTGAATACCCGAATCGCGTATCGCGCGCGCGGGTTGTAGTGGCGCAAAATCTTGAATTTGCTGCAACACATCGGGGGATGCATTAAATAACACCCAATCCACACCATTACTGCTCACGCAAATCGAAGATTGCGTGCGCTTGGTGGCTTTAATGGTACCTTTGCGCAAGCCGTCACAATTAAAACAATTACAATTCCACTGAGGGAAACCACCCCCTGCGCCGGCACCTAAAACATGAATATGCATATCATCACCAAAAAAATCTATATAAAAATACTGCTTAAATTAAAAAGGCTACCTTGTGGTAGCCTTTTTTGCACCTTGCAATTATTTATTGCAAACGTACATTGTTACTTCAAAACCGAAACGCATTTCAGTAGCTGCTGGAGTTGTCCACATGATATTTTTCCTTTATTAAGTTATTAAGTCATTCGCTGCTGCCTTGATGATTTAAGTGCTACAACGTGAAACGAATTGTGCGCGTGCTTTAAACTTTACAACACCGCTAACTTACCTAATATGCACTACGTAATTTCATGATGCAAGACGCTGTTTAATCACCAACCTTTTTCGATGCCCTACGAGCCTTATAAATAAAGGCTCGTAGGGCAATGTTTTTCTCTCGGGGTATTGTTATACAAATTTCAAGCAGTTGTGCACAACTTTACTTGCAATTAAACCCACCCAATAGCTGCAAAAAATATGTTTACTGATGGGTTTTCTGCCGACGATATCTTACTGCTGCCGCCAACATTTCAAGCTGGTCCACTGTATCTTCCCAGCTTAAACAAGCATCGGTAATCGATTGCCCATAGACTAAATCGCAACCTGGCGCATGGTCCTGACGGCCTTCCTTCAGGTGCGATTCCAACATCACCCCCATAATGCGTTGGTCGCCATTTGAAAGTTGTTCTGCAATATTTTTGGCCACAATTTTTTGGCGGCTAAAATCTTTACTGCTGTTGGCATGGCTGCAGTCAATCATCAACATGGGTGACAGGCCTGCCTCGGTAAGTTGCCAACACACTTCGTTGACATTTTCCGCATCGTAGTTCGGTTCTTTTCCGCCACGTAAAATAATGTGGCAGTCGTCATTGCCGGCGGTAGAAAATATCGCGGCCTTGCCTTCTTTGGTAAATGAAAGAAAATGATGCGGGCTAGTCGCAGTTTTAATCGCATCTATCGCCACCCGCACACCACCATCGGTACCATTTTTAAAGCCCACTGGGCATGATAACCCTGAGGCCAATTCACGATGGACTTGTGACTCCGTCGTACGCGCACCAATCGCGCCCCAACTGACTAAGTCTGCGGTGTATTGCGGTGTAATCGTATCTAAAAATTCCGCGCCTGCCGGCATGCCAATTTCATTAACATCCAGCAAGAATTTGCGGCCTATTTCTAAACCCTCATTAATTTGATAAGTGCCGTCTAAATGCGGGTCGTTAATCAGGCCTTTCCAACCTACTGTTGTACGCGGCTTTTCAAAATAAACGCGCATGACAATCATTAAATCAGCAGCCAGCTCTTTTTTAATAGTCAGCAAGCGATGAGCGTATTCCATGCCGGCCTTGGTGTCATGAATTGAACAAGGACCTACCACGACTAATAGTCGATCATCGAGCTGATGAAGAATGCGGTGAATTGCCGCGCGCGCATTCAATATATTATGGGTTGCATCAGCGCTTTCTTTTAAACGTTCGAGCAGTGAGATGGGCGAAATAAGCGGTTTAATCTCGCGAATACGAACGTCATCCGTCGCTAGCTTGTGATAGGTGGTCATGTCTGTGTGTTTACTTTTACTCTAAAATAGATTCTAACACCGCCAAAAAACGGGCATTTTCAGCAAATAAACCAACGCTTACGCGCAGATAATCTGGCATTTCATAATTGGCAATCGGGCGCACAATTACGCCATTTTTCAAAAGTTTTTGATTCACCAGCGCGGCATCTTTTACTTTAAAGCTGACAAAGTTGGCAAACGATGGAATATATTCCAAACCAAGCTTTTTAAAGCCTAGCGTTAATTGTGCCATGCCCGCTTGATTCAATGCGTAGCTACGTGCCACAAAATCATCGTCTGCAAGCGAGGCCACGGCGGCGGCCTGCGCAATACTATTCACATTAAAGGGCTGGCGTACACGGTTAAGCATATCAGCCACATCCGCATGCATCAGGCCAAAACCAATGCGCAAACCAGCTAAACCATACGCTTTAGAAAATGTGCGTGAAATCATTAGATTTTCAAATTGTTGCAACCAATCAATCGCCGCAGATTTATGCATTTCAGACAGATACTCGTCATAAGCTTCATCCAGCACCACTAACACATGGTTAGGCACACGCTTTAAAAAGTCCAATAGCGCTGCTTTCGCTAGCAACGTGCCCGTTGGATTATTGGGGTTGGCCACAAAAATAATGCGTGTTTTTGGCGTAATTGCGAGCAGCATTGCATCCAAATCATGGCCAAAATCTTTAGCTGGCACCACAACGCCGGTCGCCCCCGTGGCCTGTGTCACTAAAGGGTAAACGGCAAACGCATGCTGCGAATAGATTGCCTCGCAACCTGCTGTTAAATAGGCTCTTGCAGCAAGCTCTAAAATGTCGTTCGAGCCATTTCCGAACACAATTTGATTTTGTGCAACATTAAATTTTTGACTCACCGCCTCACGCAATATAAAACTATTGCCATCCGGATAGCGTGCAATATCTTGCAACGCCTCTTGAATGGCAAATTCAGCCTTGGGGCTAATCCCTAATGGGTTTTCATTAGATGCCAGCTTTACAATATCCGCTTCATTTAAGCCCATCTCACGCGCAAGTTCTGAAATTGGCTTGCCGCCAAGGTATGGCGCAATCGCTTGAATATAGTTAGGGGCTAGGTTTTTCATGATATTGTTTACAGAAAGTAATTTGCCGGTTAAAGCATTAGTTAAATAAAAATGCGGCTTTGCGCCGCAAGTCATGGCTCATTTTAACATGTCTTTCATGCTAACAACATGGCGAAATTTTCATCTCTTAACCAGCGAATGCTATGCCGGACTTTCCACTCAACTTCACTTGATACATCGCATGGTCGGCTTTTTTGATCATATCCAGCGGTGTAACACCCACATACGGAAAAAGACAAATGCCAACACTCACAGACAATGAGTTACTCACCACCTTGCCATCTATCTGGTATGGTTTATTAATTTTTCTTAACAGCTTATGCCCGAAAGCTTCCGCCTGGGCTTTATTTTTAACATCTCGCGCCAATACAAAAAATTCGTCCCCTGATAAACGGGCAACGGTGTCAGCTGCTCGAATTGTTGCAGTAAGGCGTTTACTGACTTCATTGAGCACCGCATCACCTACCGCATGGCCATAAGTGTCATTCACTTCTTTAAAGTTATCCAAATCCAAAAAAAAGCCCGCGCAAAATTGGTTGTTTCTTCTTGAATCTAAAATCACCTGTTCAATACGGTCAATGAGCAAGGCTCGATTAGGCAATTGTGTGAGTTCATCATGCATTGCACGCATACGGTGCTCATGCCGTTCGCGATCTAGGGATTTTTCCCGCAAGAATAACGCCCTGTCACTTTTTTCAGCAATGTAACTTGAAAAAACTGAAATACCAAAAGCGGACGTTAGTACAATCAAATAACTCAGAGACTCATTGAAGCTAAATGAAAATAAAGCAAAAAGCGCGCTGAAAGACAGTATGAGTATGGCTAATGTGCAAAAAAACGCATTTGAAAAATTAAGGATATAAAAAACATGCACCCACAGCAGTAGTAATATCAACCCGGTGAAATAATACGGAAAGATACTCTGATGTATGAGTGTCATTTTCCAAAGCAAACTCGCGCTACTTAATAACAATGCAAATGTCAGCAATGTCTGGTGATGTTTTTTAAATACTTTAAAAAAAGTGAGAATAAATATCGCAAGGACAACAAATGTTGTTGCCGACCGAATGAAAGTAATTTGACTCAGTAAATTTTGCGGGGCTAGTAAGTAGTCTAAAACGCCATAGAGTTCATACATCATTGCAATCAGCAATAATGACAGGCGTGACTGCTTGAGTAACCTAGGAAAGATATACTTTTTGTAATGTGCTTCTAGGCGTGAGTTGTTGAATTTAAGTGAAAACTTATTCCAAACGCTATCGCCCAACATGGAGGCACTAAGTGGCATATCAAGAGTTTTCCAATATCAATTCACAACAAATGATTTTTTTAATCCATTTAAATAATCGCAACGGGGTACGACCCCAACACTTTAATCAGTGAGGCGCGTGCTTCACATTCTTTCAAAGCAGCAGCTACATTTGTGTCTGAAGAATGCCCTTCCACATCCACAAAAAATATGTAATCCCATAAATTTTGTTTAGAAGGACGTGACTCAAGTTTAGTCATACTCACACCATGCCTCGACAGCGGTTCTAATAGCTCAACCATAGCACCTGGTTTGTTTTTTGTCATCATCACCAACGAGGTTTTATCGGCACCCGAAGGGGCTACTGCATGCCTGCCCAGCACTAAAAATCGTGTCGTATTTTTAGGGTCATCCTCGATGTTTTCAGCAAGAATGTTTAAGTTAAATATTTCAGCTGCGCGTTTGCTTGCAATGGCGGCAGCAAAAGTGCCATCCGCAGATACCAAATCATGAATCATTTGCGCTGCACGTGCATTACTGGTCACAGCTTCAAGTTCGGCAAGCGGCAGTGTTTTATGTAGCCACTCATGGCATTGGGCGAGCGATTGTGCATGAGAAAACACATGCGAGATGTTGTTGATATCTGTTTGTTGCGAAAGCAAACAATGGTGAATTGGCAATGTCACTTCACCACAAATTTTAAGTGTACTTGTTAATAACAAATCAAGTGTTAGACCAATTGCTCCTTCAGTAGAGTTTTCCACTGGCACCACGCCATAATCGGCCTGCCCAGCCTCTACAGTACGAAAAACTTCATCAATTGAACCACACACTACCGCACCGCACCCTAGCCCAAATTGTTTTAGCGCAGCCTCCTCACTGTAAGTGCCCAAAGGCCCTAAAAAGGCAATAGCAAGCTCTTTTTCAAGTGCGCGGCAATTCGACATCACGCTACGAAAAATATTATTCACTGCTTCATTTGACAACGGACCAGTGTTATTGGCCTGCAAACGACGCAACACCTGCGCTTCACGCTCAGGCCGATAAATCACACCATCATCTTTAAGTGAGCCGATTTGACGCGCAAGTCGCGCGCGCTCATTGACAAGCTTGAGTATTTGCTCGTCTATTGCATCTATTTGATCTCGGTGTTGCTTCAGCTTTTCTGACATTTTTTTAAAAAATTAATGGTTATTTTCAAATTGCTTCATGTAGGCGACAAGTGCCTGCACACCGTCAATGGGCATGGCATTGTAAATACTGGCACGCATTCCACCCACAGAGCGATGACCTTTTAGCTGCATTAGCCCTTGTGCTTCTGCGCCTTTTAAAAAGGCATCATTCAGCGACTCATTCTTTAAAAAGAAAGGAATATTCATACGCGAACGGTTTTTAACTGCAACATTATTAATATAAAAATCGCTGCTATCAATCGCATCATAGAGCAAGTTGGCTTTAGCAATATTGACTTTTTCTATCGCCTCCACCCCGCCTTGCGCAAGCAACCACTCAAACACCAAGCCAGCGATATAGATGCTGTACGTGGGTGGCGTGTTGATCATGCTTTGGTTTTCAGCCTGCGTTTTCCAATTGAGTACCGCCGGCGTGAATGGCGAAGCATTGCCCAGCAAATCTTCGCGCACAACTACAATGCACAAGCCTGCCGGGCCAATATTTTTTTGTGCTCCGGCGTAAATCACACCATATTGGCCAACATCTACTGGTCGAGATAGGATATGCGAAGACATATCTGCCACAATCGGCACACCATGTGTATCTGGTAAGCCATCAAACTCAACGCCTTGCAAGGTTTCGTTGGTGCAAATATGCAAATAGGCCGCGTTTTTGTTGAGCTGCCAAGTAGCAAAATCTGGCACGTAGGTAAATTGTTCAGCTTCGGTATTGGTGACCACATTAATGGTGCCGTAAGCACGCGCATCTTCAACGCTACGTTTACTCCAGCCGCCGGTAATGGCATAATCTGCACTTTTTCCGTTGAGTAAATTCAATGGAATCGCAGCATTTTCTGCGATCGCCCCGCCTTGCAAAAACAGCACTTTGTAGTTGCTTGGCACATTTAAAAGCTTACGAAAGTCCGCTTCCGTTTTTTCTAAAATGCTCAAAAACGCTTTGCCACGGTGCGACATTTCCATCACGCTCATACCAGTGCCATGCCAATCAAGCATTTCAGCTTGGGCGCGTTCTAATACTGGTTTAGGTAATACCGCTGGGCCTGCGGAAAAATTGTAAATCTGCGTCATAAACTATTCTTCGTCGTCCGTTTCAACTATTTTCTCAAGCCCTGAGAGCTTTTCACCTTCGCCTAAATTAATCAACGTGACGCCCTGTGTTGCACGACCTAATTCACGAATTTCTTTTACGCGTGTACGAATCAACACGCCGCCTGTGGTGATGAGCATAATTTCATCTTCTTCATTGACCAATTTCGCCGCCACAACCAAGCCATTACGCTCACTCACGGCAATGGCTTTTACGCCTTGCGTACCACGGCCAGAATGGCGGAAATCAGCCAACACGGTGCGTTTACCATAGCCATTTTCTGTCGCTACCAGCACGGTTTGTTGGTCATTGTCAGCAATGAGCAATGATAATACTTTTTGTTTTGCGGCAAGCTTCATGCCTCGCACACCGCGCGTAGCTCTACCCATTTGGCGCACTTCATCTTCGCTAAACCACACGGCTTTTCCGCCATCTGAAACCAGTACTATGTCATTTTTTCCATTGGTGACTTCTGCACCAATCAGGTAATCACCGTCATCTAAGTTGATGGCGATAATGCCTGATTTACGTGGGTTGGCAAATTCAGTTAAGGCGGTTTTTTTCACGGTGCCAAGTGCGGTGGTCATAAAAATAAAGTGATTTTCATCAAATTCTTTCACAGAAAGAATGGCGTTAATTTTTTCACCTTCTTCAAGCGGGAACAAGTTCACAATCGGTTTGCCACGGCCTATGCGGCTACCTTGCGGTACTTCATACACTTTTAACCAATACACGCGACCACGGCTACTGAAGCATAAAATGTAATCATGCGTATTCGCAACAAACATTTTGTCGATAAAGTCATCTTCCTTGGTTGCAGCAGCTTGCTTGCCACGACCACCACGGCGCTGTGCGCGATATTCTTCCAGCGGTTGCGATTTCACATAACCTGTATGCGATAGCGTCACCACCACATCGGTCGGCGTGATTAAATCTTCGAGTGATAAATCTTGCGCATTTACCACAATTTCGCTACGACGCTTATCGCCAAATTGTTTTCTAATTTCTGTTAACTCGTCGGTAATAATGGTCGTTACACGCGCTGGCGTGGCTAAAATATCAAGCAAATCGGCAATCACATCCATCACTTCTTTATACTCTGTGACAATTTTATCTTGCTCTAGTCCAGTTAAGCGTTGTAAGCGCATTTGCAAGATTTCTTGCGCTTGCACATCACTTAATTTATAGCCATTTGGTGTCAAGCCAAAATTGACATCTAAACCTTCTGGGCGAGCCGCTTCCATGGCGGCACGTTTGAGCATTTCTTCAACAACGGGTGAGTGCCAAATTTTGGCCATCAAGCCCACTTTAGCTTCTGGTGGCGTTGGGGCGGCTTTGATAATGGCAATCATCTCATCTACGTTTGCCAATGCAACAGCCAAGCCTTCTAATACATGGCCACGTGCGCGTGCTTTTTTCAACTCAAATACGGTACGACGTGTGACCACCTCGCGACGATGGCGCAAGAACGCTTCTAACATCTGTTTTAGATTGAGTAAGCGCGGTTGACCGTCCAGCAAGGCCACCATATTCATGCCAAAGGTATCTTGTAATTGCGTTTGCTTATAGAGATTATTCAAAATCACTTCTGGAATCTCGCCACGCTTGAGCTCAATCACCACGCGCATGCCAGATTTATCAGATTCATCACGCAAATCTGAAATACCTTCGATTTTCTTCTCGTTGACTAACTCGGCAATTTTTTCAACAAAGGTCTTTTTGTTAACTTGGTATGGTAGTTCATCCACCACCAACATTTGGCGGCTACCTTTATCCATGTCTTCCACATGCGTACGACCGCGCATCACTACACGACCGCGGCCTGTGCGGTAGCCCTCTTTTACACCCACGGTGCCATAGATAATGCCAGCCGTTGGAAAATCTGGCGCCGGCACCAATTCAATCAATTCCTCAATACCAGTTTCTGGATTTTCAAGCAAGGCCAAACAGGCATCCAATACTTCATTAAGATTATGTGGCGGAATGTTGGTCGCCATGCCTACTGCAATGCCTGAACTACCATTAATGAGCAGATTAGGAATGCGCGCTGGCATAATCAATGGCTCATGCTCTGAACCATCGTAGTTTGGCCCAAAATCAACGGTTTCTTTGTCGATATCGGCCAGTAGTTCATGAGCGATTTTCGCCATACGAATTTCGGTATAACGCATCGCGGCCGCATTATCACCATCCACAGAACCAAAGTTGCCTTGCCCATCCACCAACATATAACGCAAACTAAAATCTTGTGCCATACGAACAATGGTGTCATACACTGCCATGTCGCCATGCGGATGGTATTTACCAATCACGTCACCCACAATACGGGCAGACTTCTTGTACGGCTTGTTATAGTCGTTCGAAAGCTCATGCATGGCAAATAATACGCGACGATGCACTGGCTTCAGACCATCACGCACATCAGGCAAGGCACGGCCTACGATTACGCTCATGGCGTAATCTAAGTATGAGCGACGCATCTCATCTTCTAAGCTAATGGGTAAGGTTTCTTTAGCGAATTGATCCATATTTTTGCTTTATTTTAATTAAAAACTATCGCGTGATTTTAACATGATTAGCGGCGTTCTGGCTTGCTAGTTTGAGATTGATTGATGACCGAGATTGTTAAACGAGCCCACCGCACCTAGCGATGTGGCGCTATAAAACGCCACATCAAAAATGCACTAATCTATCGGGTTAATAATGCCAAATCCGCTTTTAAATCATCCACATGCTCAAGACCCACGGCAATGCGCACCAAGCCATCCGTAATACCCGTCTCAGCTCTTGCTTCAGCAGAAACGCGGCTGTGCGTGGTGGTTGCCGGATGCGTAATGGTGGTTTTGGCATCGCCCAGATTAGCCGTAATAGAAATCAACTGTGTGGCATCAATCAGCGCCCATGCTGCTTCTTGTGCGGTTTGAACTGATGCTGGTTTAACCTCAAAACTCACAATACCACCGCCACTACTTTGCTGCCGCATTGCCAACGCATGCTGCGGATGTGATTTTAACCCCGGGTAATGTACGCGTGCCACTTGTGGCTGCGCCTCCAGCCACAAGGCCAATTCAAGCGCGCGCTTGGCATGCGCCTCCATACGCACGTGAAGTGTTTCTAACCCTTTTAAAAACACCCATGCATTAAAAGCGCTCATGGTAACCCCTGCGGTACGCAAAAAACCGTACACAGGTTCCATCAGTGTTTTTGAACCTAGTACGGCCCCGCCTAAACATCTGCCTTGTCCATCGATATATTTGGTGGCAGAGTGAATAATAATGTCCGCACCTAAATCTAGTGGCTTTTGTATGGCTGGCGTACAAAAGCAGTTATCTACCACCAAGTGCGCACCTGCTTGATGTGCAATCGTCGCGAGCGCTTGAATATCACCCACTTCTGTGAGCGGATTTGAAGGCGTTTCAATAAAAAACAGCTTGGTTTTTGGTGTCACGGCTTGTTGCCACGCAGCCACATCGGTTAACGCGACAAAGGTCACTTCCAAACCCCAACGTTTTAGAATATTGCTAAAAAGCTGTACGCTGGTGCCAAAAATACTGCGCGATGCCACCACATGGTCGCCCGCACTGCACAAGCCCATTACGCACGCCAAAATGGCAGACATGCCAGATGAGGTTGCCACGCACTGCTCTGCGCCCTCTAACGCGGCCAATTTATTTTGAAACATGGTCACGGTTGGGTTGGTAAAACGCGAATAGATATTTCCCGGCTCAGTACCGCCAAAACGTGCCGCCGCCTGTGCGGCGCTTTTAAAGCGGAAACTCGAATTTAAAAATAAAGCTTCAGAGTTTTCACCAAACTCGGTTGATTCTGAACCGGCTCGTACTGAAAGCGTTTCTGGATGGTATTGGCTTGTTGTCATGATCATCTCTTATCTTATCGAACTCCTTGAAAAAGGGCTTATTGTAGTGAAGTTCAAGGCGCACGGAACGCAAAAAGCGCAATGTACATGAAGTACATGAGCATTTTGAGTACCGCGTAACGCAGTAATTCGCTACAAGAAGTGCTTTTACAAGGGGGTCGACATTAAAAAACCCGTTTAAGCATTAGCCAAAACGGGTTCTTTGTTAACTCGCTTTAGCTGAATTTATTATGCGCCCGCAAGCTGAGAAGACTTTGTTTAAGTTAAGTCACTCAAATCAGCGCAATTTCATCTTATGCCTAAGTCAGTGTGAGGTCAAGAATTTATTCATTACTTCTTCACGATTTCGATGTAAAAGTAGGTTTTTTCTTAATCCATACAAGCAACATTTTTAATGCTTAAACACAGCAGAAACGCCCGAGGAATTTTTAATACCCTGAGAGCCTTATAAATAAAGGCTTGCAGAGCATCGAAAAAGGTTTGTGCTTAAAAGCATGCATTTATGACTGCAGTTTATAACTTTTGTAAGTCACTTATTACTCCAAGACTTCTTCCGCACTATCAATTAAATTCAAATCCATTTGCGTGCTTGAATTGGTTGGCTTTTGCTTTTTAGTCATATCGCCGCGCGCTGCTTCGATATTGGCCAAGTAGGCTTCGCTGATGTCACCCGTGACATATTTGCCATCAAAACATGAGCAATCAAAATCGTTAATATCGTTATTACTTAATTTAATGTCTTTGACCAAAGCGTCTAAGTCTTGGTAAATTAAATCATCCGCACCAATTTCTTTGCAAATTTCTGCATCGGTTCTGCCGGTTGCCAAAAGTTCATCGCGGCTTGGCATGTCAATACCATACACATTGGGATAGCGCACTGGTGGTGCAGCTGAAGCAAAATATACTTTATTGGCACCTGCATCGCGCGCCATTTGCACGATTTGTTGCGAAGTCGTCCCGCGCACAATGGAGTCATCCACCAACAAAACGTTTTTACCTTTAAACTCAATACCAATGGGATTTAATTTTTGGCGTACCGATTTTTTACGTAGCGCCTGGCCGGGCATAATAAACGTGCGGCCAATATAGCGATTTTTGATGAAACCCTCACGATAATCCAAGCCCAACGCAATGCCCAACTGCAAAGCGCTCGGACGGCTGGTGTCGGGAATCGGTATGACTACATCAATTTTTTTATCTGACCATTCACGCTTGATTTTATCGGCAAGACTTTTGCCCATGTCTAAACGGGTTTGGTAAACTGAAACGTTATCTATCACTGAATCAGGACGCGCTAAATAGACGTATTCAAAAATACACGGGTTCAATTTTGCGTTTTCAGCACATTGGCGGCTATAAAAATGGCCTTCCATGTCGATAAATACAGCTTCGCCAGGAGCCACATCACGCATCAAGGTAAAGCCCAGCACGTCTAGCGCGACACTTTCTGAGGCCACAATGTATTCTGTACCTTTTTCGGTCTCTTGCTTGCCAATCACTAGAGGGCGAATGCCGTTGGGGTCACGAAATGCCAGCAGGCCAAAGTTCGCAATCATCGCCACTACCGCATAAGCACCTCTGCAACGCCGATGCACGCCTGCGACCGCATCAAACGTCATATCGGTATTCAATACAGCATTACGTGAAGTTTGTTCAATTTCGTGTGCAAGTACGTTCAGTAAAACTTCAGAATCAGAATTAGTGTTGATATGGCGTAAATCTTGGCGGAACATCTCAGACTTTAATTGCTCAGAATTTGTGAGGTTACCGTTGTGGCCCAACACAATCCCAAACGGGGAATTCACATAAAAAGGTTGCGCTTCTGCCGCACTGGATGAACCTGCCGTTGGGTAGCGCACATGGCCAATGCCAACATTGCCAATTAAACTGCGCATATGGCGCGTTTGAAAGACATCTTTCACCAAGCCATTGTTTTTATGCATGTAAAAAGTATTGCCATCCGTGGTGACAATACCTGCGGCATCCTGCCCGCGGTGTTGCAACACCAGCAAGCCATCATACAACAGTTGATTCACAGGATTTTTACCTACGATGCCAATAATTCCGCACATGAATATCGCCTTCAGTGATTAATTTCAAAAAATATAAATTTCGTAAGCTCTTATTTGCAAGTTCTTATTCGGGTGTTCTTAAAATAATAAATTGCGCATTTACTCGTACTTGATGTGGCTCGCAATGCTAGCGGGAACCCATGGCAACAGGCTGATGACCAGCGCTTCAATGGGCGCACTAAACATTGCATTTTTCCAACGCTCGTCCTTGGGAACATTCGTGAGCCCAGCTAAAAATACGACAATACACACGATTAACATCCCACGCGCCAAACCAAACACAGCGCCCAATATGCGGTTTAACCAACCTAGCCCAATTTTTTTAAAAATCGTCGTCAGCGCAATCGCAAGCAAGGTTGTGAGCAAAAATGTGGCTAAAAATAGAATCACAAATGCCGCCAATATGCGTAACGATTCCGTTGGAATGTCTGCCGGCATCATAGGGACCAATTGATTTGCATAAGTTTTTGCCACAAAAAAAGCCGCAAACCAACCCGCTATCGACAGCACTTCTGCCAACAAACCACGCATGACACTAATGACGATGGAAACACCCACAATCGCAAGGACAATGTAGTCAAATATCGTCATGATTGCCATTAATTACAACAATTCATTGAAATAAAACTCAATCATTACTCATTACCATGCCTGATAAACCAGCAGCATTGATTTTGATGAGGGCGTCAGCCGCATCTTGTCTGGATGCAAACTTACCGACTCTCAAACGAATTTTCTCACCCTTTGGTGTTGAAATCTTTTCGGTCCGTGAATTATATCCAGCCTCTTTCAATTTAGCCTGCAATTGCTTCACATTGGCTGCATCTGAATATACACCCACTTGTATTGTGAAAGAACCACTTGATTGAGTCACAGATTTTGCATCAACACTACCCACTTTAGTTTCAGCAGGTTTCTCCAGTGGTTTTTTTTCTTCAACCTTTTGTACTTCCGGTTTTTTTACGGCTGGCTTTTCTTCTTTCTTAACTTCATCCGCCTTTACTACTTCGTCATGCCCTACAGCAGGCACTATTTCTGCCGTGGCTACAGGCGTTGGCTCCGTATGCGAATTGGCGTTTGACGGCTGCACATCTGCAAATTGCTGCGCATTGGTGTTCGGCGTTTCTGCGGGAGCACTTTCAACCACATCATTTAACTGAACATGTTGGTTACTTTCAGCATCAAGCGCCGCCTCGTCAGGCATGGTGATTTTAATGGGCGTGTCTGGCGTCACTGCGGTGCGATCTTCCAGAATCATTGGCAAAATAATAATCATCAAGATAACTAAAGCGATCGCACCTACCAAACGACGTCTGGCGCGTTTTTTTAAACTTAATTCTTGATCATTCGAGATTTCAGGTGGCATTGCTGCTTTCCTCAAAGGTTAATTATTTGAATGCCGCTTTAGCATTTTTGGCTTGCCATCTTGCGCAAAAACTAGCTCAACTGATTGATGCCAAACGCTCAACTTAATTTAGTGCCAGATGCTGCATCACCGTCGAAACAGTGAAAAATGAACCAAACACGACTATTTTATCATTTTCATTCACATCATTACAGGCTTCTAAATCAATACGCGCATGCTGATAAGCAATATACGCATCATGAAAAGTCTTAACCTGCGCTTGGGGCTGTATAGCCGCAATCAATCCAGCCAAATTTTCCGCTTTTTCACCGCGCACATGGTCAATGGTTGCCACATACCATGCATCAATTTCATGCATCACAGCTTCTACCACGCCGCGAATATCTTTATCTGCCAGCATGGCAAAAACTGCAAAAGTTTTACCTGAATTTTTATACCCATTTAAGTTTTGTGCCAGCGCTTTGGCCGCGTGTGGATTATGCGCCACATCAAATATCAATGTCGTACTTATTTTACCTGGGTTATGCTGGTGCAAAATTTGAAAGCGCCCTGCCACTTTTACTTTACGCAGCCCGTTACCAATAGCAGCCTCTGATACTGGTAAACAGATTTGTAACGACTCTACCGCAGCTACCGCACAGGCCGCATTGATGAGCTGGTAGTCTCCTTGCAAAGCTGGCAGTGGCAACGAATAAACAACTGTACCGTGCGCAGTATATTGCCAACCATTTTCAGTCAGCTTAATCCCAAAGTCTTGATGAATTGTTTTGAAATTGGCATGAATTTTTTTGGCGTACTGCACTAGGCTGTTTGGTGGGCTTGTGTCGCCGCATATTGCGGGCTTCAATGCACGAAACACACCGGCCTTTTCAAAACCGATTGCTTCTCGTGTGTCACCAAGAAACTCTTGATGATCCAAATCTACACTCGTCACGATGGCACAATCGGGTACAAAAGCATTGACCGCATCTAGCCTGCCACCTAAGCCAATTTCTAAAATCACCACATCTAATTTGTGCTCTACCGCGTGCATAAAATGCCACATCGCAGCCAAAGTCCCCACTTCAAAATAGGTAAGCTGAATCTCATCATGGCTATTTCTGGCAGCATCAATCACTGAAAAAGCCTTGCATAAAGCTTCATCTGTCAACTCATGCCCGTTTACGCGTACACGTTCGTTGTAGCGTAATAAATGTGGCGACGTATAGCAGCCTACAGAAAAACCCGCTTGCAGATAAATTTGCTCTAACATCGCACAAGTTGAGCCTTTGCCGTTCGTGCCAGCAACGGTAATAATTTTAAAGGCCGGGTTGAGTTGCAGGCGCTCAATCATACGGGTGATACGCTCTAGCCCCATCGCAATCGATTTGGGGTGCAAGCTTTCGATGTATTGAAGCCAAGACGCTAAATCTTGATAAGATGAACGGTGACCTTGCAGGTCATTTGACATCTTTTGCTCCATGAAGGAAGTGTTTACTTAATCGCCCAGCACTAAGCAGCTATTGGCAAGCGCATCAGGTTAGCCAAAATTGACGCCAGTCGATCACGCATTTCACGACGGTCAATAATCATATCAATCGCCCCATGCTCTAATAAAAACTCAGCGCGCTGAAAGCCATCTGGTAAGGTTTCACGTACAGTTTGCTCAATCACGCGTGGCCCAGCAAAGCCAATCAGCGCCTGCGGCTCCGCCACAATCACATCGCCCAGCATAGCAAAACTCGCTGAAACACCGCCCATGGTAGGATCCGTCAGCACGGAAATATACGGCAAACCGGCCTTGCTTAATTGTGTGAGTGCGGCACTGGTTTTCGCCATCTGCATGAGTGAAAACAGACCTTCTTGCATACGCGCCCCACCACTGGCAGAAATGCAAATAAAGGCCATTTTGTTATCAATAGCGGTTTGCACACCACGCACAAAGCGCTCACCTACGACAGAACCCATCGAGCCGCCCATAAATTTAAACTCAAACACTGCAACTACCGCCGGCACTGATTTGATGGTGCCTTGCATGACCACCAAAGCATCTTTTTCATTCACCGCTTTTTGTGATTCTTTAATACGGTCAGCATAACTTTTGCTGTCGTTAAATTTAAGTACGTCTACAGCCTGTACATTTGCGCCAATTTCAAACTGACCTTCGGAATCCAGCAACTGCGCCAAACGTGCACGTGCACCGATTCGATTATGATATCCACACTTAGGGCACACTTCTGCATTATCTGCCAAGTCCTTGTGATACAAGGCAGATTGACATGAAGAACACTTGCTCCAAACGCCTTCAGGAACACTTTTTTTATCTCCGCCTACAGCGCGTTTAATTTTTTGTGGTAATTGATTGAGCCAACCCATAAGTACACCCCTTTTTTTAGCTTAATTTGCTGATCTTGATTTGCCAGTCTAAATTTCAAATCTAAGCGCTAATGTTCACTTTATATTTTTACGGCAGCATCAACTGCGGCTTTTAGTTCTAGCATTAATGTTGCAACGTTATTGAGCAAGTTTTCATCATTTGACGCTTCAATCACCTGCACCATACGACTGCCCACCACCACTGCATCAGCGATGGCTGCCGTGGCTTTTGCAGTGACTGCATCGCGAATACCAAAGCCCACGCCTACAGGCAAGTTTGTTTGCTTGCGAATGCTCGCCACGCGTTGTGAGACTTCTGCTATATCCAAATTAGCCGCGCCTGTCACCCCTTTGAGCGACACATAGTAAACAAAGCCACTGGCTTGATTCACTATTAAATCAATGCGTGAAGGCTCAGTTGTGGGTGAAAGTAAAAACACCGGATCAATATCACGCGCGCGTAACTCTTTTACAAATTCGCCACACTCTTCTGGTGGATAGTCAACAGTAATCACACCGTCAACATCTGCCGCTTTTGCACGGTCTGCAAAATTGACAGCACCAATCGCCTCAATCGGGTTAGCATAGCCCATTAAAATAATCGGCGTAGCTTGGTCAGTTTGGCGAAACGCTTTTACCATTTCAAGCACGGCGGTTAACCCAACTTTATGCACTAGTGCACGTTCACTTGCGCGCTGAATCACCGGGCCATCGGCCATGGGGTCGGAAAATGGAATCCCCAATTCAATCATATCTGCACCATTTTTGACTAAGGTATGCATCAAATTGACGGTGTGTTTAGGGTGCGGATCCCCTGCTGTAATGTAGGGGATAAGTGCCGTTTTACCCTGTTGCTTTAAGGTTTTAAAAGTAGCTTGGATTCTAGACATGGGATTATTGGATTTAAACTTATAAAGTAATGTTTGCTAATTTAGCGACAGTATTGATGTCTTTATCGCCACGGCCAGATAAATTCACTAACACGATTTCATCTTTGCGCATGGTTTTTGCAAGCTTTTCTGCATAGGCTAACGCATGGCTGGATTCTAATGCCGGAATAATACCTTCCGTACGGCACAAGTTGTGAAATGCCGCCATCGCTTCGTCATCTGTAATGGCAACATATTCTGCACGCTTAATGTCTTTAAGCCATGCGTGTTCTGGGCCCACGCCAGGATAATCTAAACCAGCGGATACTGAGTGTGTTTCAATGATATTGCCATCAGCGTCTTGCATTAAATAGGTACGATTGCCGTGCAATACACCGACTGGACTATTCGCAGTCAACGGTGCAGCATGCATGCCTGTTTCCAACCCATGCCCGGCTGCCTCTACGCCAATTAAGCGCACATTTGGCACATCAATATAAGGATAAAAAATGCCCATTGCATTTGAGCCGCCACCCACACAGGCAACCACTGCGTCTGGTTGGCGACCAACCATTTCCATCATTTGCACTTTTGCCTCAGTGCCTATCACAGCCTGAAAATCACGGACCATCATCGGGTAGGGATGCGGACCGGCCACAGTGCCGATAATATAAAAAGTGTTATGCACGTTGGTGACCCAATCGCGCATCGCTTCATTTAAGGCATCTTTCAGCGTTTTAGAGCCACTTTCTACTGGCACCACCGTAGCCCCTAACAACTTCATCCTGAACACATTCGGTGCTTGGCGCTTGACATCCTCGCTCCCCATGTAAACTACGCATTCAAGACCCAAACGAGCAGCAATGGTGGCAGTTGCAACACCATGCTGGCCCGCACCAGTTTCTGCAATAACGCGCGGTTTGCCCATGCGTTTAGCCAGCAAAGCCTGACCAATGGTATTGTTAATTTTGTGCGCGCCAGTGTGGTTTAAGTCTTCACGCTTTAAATAAATTTGCGCGCCACCAACTTTATCAGACAACCTTTTGGCATGATAAATTGGGCTTGGACGTCCCACGAAGTGTTTTAAGTCGTAGGCAAATTCTGCTAAAAACTCAGGGTCATGGCGATATTTTTCATACATCAAACGCAGTTCGTCTAATGCTTCAACCAAGGTTTCCGCAACAAAAGTACCACCGAATTGTCCAAAATGCCCACGTGCATCGGGCATATCATAAAGCTTCATGCATCACTCCCAACTCTAAATTCTGTCTAAATATTCTTTGTTGCCAGTTAAATCCACTTGTTGCATAAATGCAGCAATTTTTTGAGCGTCTTTTATGCCTTTTGTAGCCTCAACGCCGCCGCTTACATCCACCGCATAAGGTTTTACCTGCCTGATGGCCTGTGCGACATTATTTGCTTGTAGGCCGCCTGCCAATATCACAGGCTTTGGCAACGCGCTGGGAATTAAATTCCAATCAAACATTTGCCCTGTTCCACCAGCCACGCCTTCGGTGTAGGTGTCTAGCAATAAAGCTTTTGCTGATGTAAAGTCACGGGCGTATTGTACCAAATTTGTATCGGCTTTGACGCGAATTGCTTTGATATATGGCAGGCCAAAACGTTCGCAGTCTTCTGGCGTTTCATCCCCATGAAATTGTAAAAGACTAAGCCCCACGTTAGCAATCACCTCTTCAACAAAGCTTGGCTCGGCATTTACAAACAAGCCAACCACACTCACAAACGCAGGAATTTGGCGGGCTACATCTGCGGCAGTGGCAATGGTTACGTTTCTGGGACTTGGCGCATAAAACACCAATCCAAGCGCATCCACACCTAAATCTACTGCTACCAAGGCATCTTCTGGCCGCGTAATACCGCAAATTTTAACTCTAGTTCTGAACAAATTTAGCCCCAATAAATCATTTTAAAACGCATTAAATCAAGCCTCATTGTAACGCTTAAATCCGTATGCTCAGATTTTTATTCACGGTTACCGGCTCGCGCTCACCAATAGGCAACCCCCATTTAGCGTCGTAACCCACGCCAATTAAATATAAACCGTGCGGTGAAAAAGTTGGGGGTGACAAGGTGCGATTACGACTTTGTAACAAAGTTTGCATATATTCTGGCGGATGCGCACCCTTACCAATATAAATCAACGCGCCGATCATGTTGCGCACCTGATGCTGCAAAAAAGCATTGGCACTAAAGTTAAATTGAAAGTACGTCTTATTTTCAGTTAATTTTGTCTGCGTCACCACGGCTTGATGCATGGTACGAACAGGCGAACTCGCTTGACATTCAGAAGCACGAAAAGTACTAAAATCATGCTCGCCAATCAAATAACCCGCTGCTTTTTGCATGGCCGAATAATCGAGCGGAAGATGAAACCAGCCTGACTTCTTGGCCATGAGCGCTGAGGCCACGGGTGCATTGTAGAGCAGATATTCATAACGGCGACTATAGGCAGAAAACCGTGCATGAAACGCGCTGTCAACTTCCACCGCCCATTCTATTCGCACCGTTTCGGGAAGATTCGCATTCACGCCACGCACCCAAGCAGAAATTGGCCGCGTGCTTTCTGTATCAAAATGGATGACCTGGCAACTGGCATGCACACCCGTATCAGTGCGGCCTGCTGCATGCACTCTTACGGCATGCTGTGCGATGCTCGCAATGGCTGCTTCTATGGCATCTTGCACGCCACAGGCAGACGGCTGACTTTGCCAGCCACAGAAGCCTGAGCCATCATAGGCAACGCCTAATGCGATTCTCGTCATATACTGGCAACTTTCACACTCAATAACACAAGCCAAAAGAAGCACAAGGCTATGGCTACTAGCGCAAATTTATCGCGCAATTTAAAAGGCAAAAGGCTAAGTTCAATTTGTTTTAGCGTATTTATTGCAGGCATTAACGGTTTTTCAACCGCATGCAAGCTGTCAAACTGCTGAAAATTGAATTTGAAGTTCTTATCCAACGCCAGCGTTTCAACATAATCGAGCGTCAGTAATAATCGTGCGGTAAATCGCTCCAAATTTAACCCTAACCATTGCAGTGGCAACAGCAAATAATATAAGCCTGTCATGAGTTGCATTTGGCTACACGTTGCAAACAATATACTTAAACTAGTGATTGCAATCAGCAGCTTGCCTACTTGCAACAAGCCCGACTGCACGCCCTCATAAGTGGGCGCAGTATCAAATAAAAAAGGTTGAATATATTCACCAGGCGTAGCAAACGCATACACGATTAAAATAGACAAAAACAGCCAGCGCATTCGCAAAACAACCTGACTAAAACTTTTACGTGCGAAGACAAAAGCAATCGTACAACTGATCACGCACAACGCGCCAAGATAAACTTGTGACATGTGACTCATGCCAATCAATATCATGATAAAACTTAATATTTTTACAAATGGGTGCATCAGTGTAGGGTGAATTATTTCTTTATACGCGTGGTAGTGTTTGCGCAAATACTAACACTTTTACCTAGCAAAAACAGTATGACAAGTGTTTAAAAGTGAGCGCAAACACTAGCCTAAAAAATGGCATTTAATGCGCATTTTAAACACCAACCTTTTTCGATGCTCTGGAAGCTTTATAAACAAAGGCTCACAGGGCATTTATTTTTTCTCGTATGTTTTAGCGACTTGTTAATGCTTAGATATAGCTAACTATTTGGCATAAAAAAACCGGGCAAATAGCCCGGCTTTTTTAAGAAACAAATACGCTTATGCCAAACTATCTAGCAAGGTTTGTGCACGTTGTTTTTGTTGAACACTGCCTTCTTTAAGCACTTCTTCAAGTAGCTCGCGTGCACCTACTTTATCATCCATATCAATATAAACTGCGACCAAATCAAGTTTAATTTCAACGTCTTGTGGCTCAAGCCCTACATTATTGGCTGGTGCCAGACCTTCTGTTGAAAAATCATCTACCTGAGACGCGGTCGGCTGCAAGGTAGGAGTATCTAAATCGAGATTGATTGAAGACAAGTCAAATGTGTGCGCTTCTGGCGCAGAAACGATTGAGGCGCTTTCATTGGCAGTAATTGCGTTATCCGCCTCGGTGTCTGGCAAGTCGAATGAAAAATCTCCGATAGACTCCACCGCTGCTTTTTCTTCAGCCAGATTCTCTTCAGGTGCCAAAGCTGGCGCGCTTGTTTCTATTGAAGCAGGGAAATCAAAATCCATGGCAAAATCTAGGGCTGGCGCTTCTGCCGTTGTTACCTGCTCAGCATTTTCAAG
>JAKQTB010000157.1 GCA_029569495.1 Pseudomonadota bacterium
GCCACCGCAGCTACGGTAAGTGGCAATAAGTACATCCAAACCAAAGGGTTACTATAACCACCCGTGAAATAAAACAGCACAGTAAGCGCTGTAATATCCCCCAGTAATTGAAGAAGAAGTTCATTTTCGCTCACATCGCTAAATTTTTTTAAACGTAACATCGTCATTAAGTTGAGCAATAGCATTCCTCCCACCGCAAATGCAACTGGCAATTTCGGTAAGGGGATGTGCAGATTAAAAAGCACTAAAGTGACAGCTAACATAAACACTATCATCACCGTGCGCAACATAAACAAGCGCTTTAAATTACGGCGTGACGGGCTTTCTAGACCTTGTTGCCCCAGTGAGTTGAATGACTTTTCAAACTTATTCATAAGCAACATTATATAGGGGAAAACAGAATTCAAAATGTGGCAAATTGTCGCGCGTCAAAATGACCTGTGACACGATGTCGCGAAGGCTTTTGATATAGGTCAAACTTAGCTGCGACAAGCCGCCGCGCGGCTATTTGACGCGCGACATCATGTCACTTTCGCACTTAAAAATATCGTTTTATGATGCGCCCAGCAGTAAAAAATCATCAAATTTTAGGGGCGTAAAAATGAAACAAAATAGAGGAGAAAGCGATGTTTGACTATCCGATTTTTGAAATGCCGTTTATTGGGCATCGGTTGCTATTTGCATTTGATGCGATTTTGCATGTGTTTATTTCGCATGGTGCTGCGGTGGGCGGCAGTATTATTTTGGCACTCACCCAGTGGCTTGCCATTAAAAATAACGATCACAAGCTTGATACGCTTTCTTACAAAATTCTATTTACATTTTTTATTTTAGCCACAGCCGTAGGTGCTTTAACGGGAATCGGTATTTGGATTCACATCAACATCATTAACCCCGCCGCGATTGGTGCGCTATTACGCGTGTTTTTCTGGAAGTGGTTTATTGAGTGGATTGTCTTTAATGCGGAAATGATTCTCTTACTGTGGCTATTTCTGATTTGGAAAAAACACCCGCTAGGCACGCCTGGTAAACAAAAGGTTTATAAATTGGTGGTTTCTTATGCTGTGGCTTCATGGCTCACAATGGCGATTATCACCGCGATTTTAGGCTTTATGATGACGCCTGGTAACTGGCTAAAATCCTACTTTCCAGCCGAGCCAGATTATGTTGCCGCTTTATTTAATCCGTCTTGGATTCCATCTTTAGGCTTTAGAACTTTTTGGTCAATTGCATGGGCGGCTGCTATGGCGATGTTACTCACATGGTTTTTCACCAAAGAAGATTTGGAATTGCGTCAAAAAGCCATGCGTTTATTTGGCACGGTGTTGTTGGTGTGTATTCCGTTCTTTGTGTTATTTGGTGCTTGGTATTACGCGCAGTTTCCGCAAGCGGCCAAAGATTTATTCTGGATGGGGGCAATTACACGTCGCTTAGCTGCACACCCAGAGTATGCGACCTATTTAACACTCGGTTTAGCTGGCATGGTGTTGGCTGGTGCAATCTCAATCTATACCAAACCAAAACATGCGCCAGTTTTCTTGGCCGTGATGATGTTGATTGGCTCGATGGGCTTAATTGGTGAATTTGAGCGCGTGCGTGAATTTGTGCGTAAGCCTTACATCATTTACGACTATATGTACGCCAATGGTGTGCGCGTGGCAGATGTGCCTTACCTCAACAAAACAGGCTATTTGAAACACGCAGCTTTTGTACCGCCAGAGTTTAGAGAAGTGACCGAGCAAAATAAGTTGGTTGCTGGCAAATATTTATATCAAATGCAATGCCGCTATTGCCACACCACTAACGGCATCAATTCGGTAAAAGCACGTACCGCTGGCTTGAGTGAGGAGGCCATTTACATTCGTATTGGCTCGTTAAATTCTGCGGCCACACCTTTTATGCCACCTTTTACAGGTACAGATGCAGAACGTAAGGCTTTGGCAGCTTATTTGGCTTCACTCGCCACGCACGATCAACCAGCCTTGGCTTATCAAAAACAATTAAATGAGGTGACAAAATGAGTGATTTTAAAATCATCCCTGGCGATATTCCGTTGCCATTACCCACCATGGGCCTGGAGTTTATGGAGCCATTTTTTCACGGTCTTTTGATTGTGGCGTGGGTGGTGCATATTTTATTTATTAACGTGTTGCTTGGCGCATCACTGGCTTCGGTGTATTTCAACAGCAAAGGGCATAAAGAGAAAAACCCCATTTTTGACCGTGTGGCTTACCTGCTCACCACGCCTGTGACCATTTCAGAAAACATGGGCGCGTTGTGGGGCGTAGCACCATTACTGCTGGTGAGTATTTTGCTGACACCGCTGTTTTACTCGTCATCCATTATGATTTCTCCGCATTGGCTGCATATTATCTACGGTAACGTGGTGGCGTTTTTGCTCTCGTATTTATATAAATACACTTGGCATAC
>JAKQTB010000159.1 GCA_029569495.1 Pseudomonadota bacterium
GCCTTGTGCGATGCCAAAATCATCTGCGGGCAAAATATCCATACGTGCCAGTGTAAACATGAGCATCATTTCAACGGTCCACCGGCCAATGCCCTTTAGTTGAATTAGGCGTTCTATCAGCGCTTCATCCGTCATGCGGCTGGCTTCCAACCTTGTGGGCACTAAGCCATTGATTGTTCCTTCCGCAATCAATTTGAGCGTTTCAATTTTTCTGCCAGAAAAACCACACTGACGCAGGTCATCAAAAGAGCTTTCGATGATTTGCAGTGCTGTGGGAAATTGATTTTGTGCGCTTGAATTGAAGCTGCTGATGAGTTTAGCCAAAATAGCATCGCCAACTTTGGCTGTTAGCTGTTGATAAGAAACCGCGCGAATTAAAGCCACAAAAGGTTCACGCTGCTCTTTTGCTTGAAAATCGCACGGGCCAACTGTGGCGATGAGCCTGGCCCAGTCTTCGTCGATGTTACTTAAAAACGCGGTTGCGTGCTGGTGTTTTGTTGTCATCACGAGCAAGGGTGGTTTAGATATTTATGAAGCGCTGTCCAAACCTGCTTGTACTATTTCTGCGGCTCGTAATACTGCTCTAGCTTTATTTTGCGTTTCTATCCATTCGCTTTGCGGAACTGAATCGGCCACAATGCCTGCTCCCGCCTGCACATACAGCATCTTATCTTTAATCACGCCTGTACGAATCGCAATTGCCACATCCATATCACCATTAAAGCCTAAATAACCTACTGCACCTGCGTAAATACCCCGCTTGCTGGGTTCTAATTCGTCAATAATTTCCATTGCACGTACTTTTGGCGCACCAGAAACCGTGCCTGCAGGAAATGTTGCTTTAAGTACATCAATGGCGTCCATATTAGGTTTAAGTTTACCTTCAACATTGCTCACAATATGCATCACATGAGAGTAGCGCTCAATCATCATGTTATCGGTCACTTTTACTGACCCTGTTTGTGCAACCCGCCCAACGTCATTTCGCCCCAAGTCCATGAGTTGCACGTGTTCGGCACGCTCTTTAGGGTCGGCAAGCAGTTCTTCAGCGAGCGCTAAATCCTGTTCACGCGTTTTGCCGCGTGGGCGTGTGCCGGCAATTGGGCGTGAAGTGACCGTGCCGTTTTCGAGTCTCACCAAAATTTCAGGTGACGCGCCCACCACATGGTGGTCGCCCATGTCGTAATAAAACATATAAGGTGAGGGATTTAAACTACGCAATGCACGATAAAGGGATAACGGTGACTCGGCAAAAGGTTGAGACATGCGCTGTGAAAGCACCACCTGCATGATGTCGCCATCTAAAATATATTGTTGCGCTTTTTTAACGGCGCTCTTAAAGTTTTCCTCACCAAATTCCGACGTTGCTTGGGTGGTGGTGCTAGATTTTGCCTGCGGAATTGCCACAGATTTTCGCAACTGTGCCACTAGCCCTTTTAAGCGTTCGTGGGCTTTTTCGTAAGCTTGTGGCTCTGCTGGGTTAGCATAGACAATAAAATAAAGCTTACCTGATAGATTATCAACCACCGCAATTTCTTCTGAAATCATCAACAAAACGTCAGGTACGTTTATCGCATCTGGCTTTGCTGTGTTGGCCAAACGCTTTTCAATGTAACGTATGGTTTCATAACCAAAATACCCCGCAAGGCCGCCGGTAAAGCGTGGCAAGCCTTCACGTGGTGGTGTTTTAAAACGCGCCTGAAATTGTTGAATAAAATCAAGCGGATTGGTGTTATCAATGCTTTCAACCACAACATTATCTTGTAGCACCTGAATTTGACGATTGTGCGCGACAATACGCATTTTTGCTGGCAAGCCAATAATGGAATAACGGCCAAAACGCTCGCCGCCCTGAACCGATTCCAGCAGGTATGAAAATGGCTGATTAGCGAGCTTTAAGTAAAGTGAAAGTGGCGTGTCTAAATCGGCAAAGGTTTCTAGCACGAGCGGGATGCGGTTATAGCCTTGTTTTTCTAGCGCATTGAACTCATCTTGGTTAATTGTATTTAACATAAACTTTTAAGACTTTCTCATCATTTTTTAAATTGAACTAGTCATCAAACTAATGACTCGTTTTTGTATGTGTCACCCAAACATTAACGTTGCCACGAGCGGCGCCAGCATAGGGCAGCCTGTTGTAAGTTGCGGTAAAAATGATGTTTTATTACGTTCATATCAATACAATTTTAAAAATTAATGATTTAGCTTTGCTGAATGCTAGGCTAACAATGTGACCAATTCAGTTAAATCTGAAATGGTTGCGTCTACCAGCCTATCGTCAATTGTCTGACCCTGATTATACCCATAGGGCACGGTCACGATAAAGCAGCCAGCCGCATGTGCGGCTGCAATGTCAGTTGCAGAATCGCCCACGAGCATGGCATCTGTTTCCATGATGTTAAATTTCGCACAAATATGATGAAGCTGTATCGGGTCAGGTTTTTTATTGGGTAGTGTGTCGCCCGATACCACGATGTCAAAAAAACCATCCAAGCCGCTATTTTTAAGGAGCGGTAAGGTGAATTTTTCAGGTTTATTCGTCACGCAGGCCATTTTCAGGCCTTTATTTTCCAGTGCATACAGGCCGGTTATCACGCCATCAAAAGGCTTGCTCTCTTGCGCGTTGACTGCGTAGTAATGATAAAACAGCGCTTGGCCTTGCTCAAACAAAGCCGGTTCAGGCTCCATATCACGCTTGCCGCACAAGCAGCGCTTGATTAACACCTGCGCCCCTTCTCCAATATAACTTTCTATCTGCTGGTAAGGCAATATCGGCCTACCTAAGTCGGCCAGCATTTGATTCGCTGCCGATGCAATCTCTGGCGCTGTGTGTATGAGTGTGCCGTCAAGATCAAACATGACGGCTTTCACTTTAAACTGACTCACGCGCCCAAGCTCAAAAGTTAAGCGGTTGCTAATGCATCACGCAGTGATTTCACTACGCTGTTGTAACGATTAGGGTCAGTATCTTTACCTGCCCCAAAGACCGCAGAGCCTGCTACGAATGTATCTGCACCTGCCCGAGCAATGTCAGCAATGTTTTGTGCATTCACGCCACCGTCTACTTCAAGCCAAATTTGACGGCCAGTTTTTTCATAGTATGCATCAATACGTGCGCGCGCTTGTTTGAGTTTATCTAATGTACTTGGAATAAATTTTTGACCGCCAAAACCCGGGTTCACAGACATTAACAAAATCATGTCAACTTTATCCATGACGTAATCTAAATAGCTTAACGGCGTGGCCGGGTTAAACACCAAACCTGATTTACAGCCTTGCTCGCGCACCAATGAAAGGCTACGGTCAATGTGCTCTGAAGCTTCTGGGTGAAAGGTAATAATGTTGGCGCCTGCTTTTGCAAAGTCAGGAATAATACGGTCTACAGGTTTTACCATTAGGTGCACATCAATCAAGGCACCAACGTTTTTTGAAATATCACGAATCGCATCACACACCAATGGGCCAATCGTCAGGTTTGGCACATAATGGTTGTCCATCACGTCAAAATGCACGATGTCTGTGCCAGATTTAATCACATCTTCAATCTCTTGACCGAGTTTGGCAAAATTGGCAGAAAGAATACTAGGGGCAATTCTAAAAGTTTTATCCATGATGGGTGGTTCCAGTTAGTTAAAAATAGCATCAAACCATTATTTTAACTTGATTTATCCTTTTCGGGTGACGAATGCTTAAAGCGCATTTAAAACTTGCAAGCAGAATTAAAAAGGCGTAATTTAGTTATTCAATTGACATTTAACTTTGGTATTTATCTATAGGAGGTCATCATGGATAACAAATATGGCTTAGGTAGCACCAAAGTGGCCAAAGAACACCATGAAACGCATCACAAAACACCCGTTAGCCATGCAACGCACTGTCGGTTTTGCGGCTCAGTCAATTTGGTGCTCAGCTCTACCATGCACGACCATCGCTGTGCTGATTGCGGGGAATGGCAAATCGATGTTCCACAGGGTTATTCCACAGGTAGAAGTAGTGATTTTTAGCCCCTCCAAATGCATTGATGAACATCGAAACGTTTCATCGTGACGATTCGTTTTTAACAAAAAATCAAAAAAAATCAAAAAATCCACTGAATTGGCACAAGTTTTAACAAACACTGCCGTTAAAAGTTCTATAATCTTGCGTACAAAAACACCCTTTCCATTAAACAACTCCAAAAGAGAAGATAAATGACTACGAAAAATGCTGATATTGGCCTAGTGGGCCTTGCTGTAATGGGCCAGAATTTGGCTCTGAATATTGCCGACCACGGCTACACCATTGCGGTTTATAACCGTGACTCAAAAAAGATGACCAATTTCATCGAGGAATGCAAAAACAAAGAACCCTCACACGAGCGTGTTGTGGGTCATGCTGATTTAGCTTCATTTGTGTTAAGTATTAAACGCCCGCGCAAAATTGTGTTGCTGGTTAAAGCGGGTAGCGCGACAGACGTAACAATTAACGCTTTGCTCCCCTATTTAGAGCAAGGTGATATTATTATCGACGGCGGCAACGCATTGTGGACAGACACCATCCGTCGTGAAAAAGAACTTGCAGTCAAAGGCATCGATTTTATCGGCTCTGGCGTTTCAGGTGGTGAAACAGGCGCACGCTTTGGCCCATCACTCATGCCATCAGGCACACGTAAAGCTTGGGCAAGTTTAGAGCCTATCTGGCGCGACATCGCCGCTAAGGTAGATGCGGTAACAGGCGAGCCGTTAGAAGGTGGCAAACCTGGCAAGCCAGTTGAAGGCGGTTTCTCTTGTGCTGAATATATTGGCCCAGATGGTGCTGGTCACTATGTAAAAATGGTACATAACGGCATTGAATACATCGACATGCAATTGATTTGCGAAGCCTACTGGTTGATGAAAAATCTACTTGGCATGCCAGCAGATGAAATAGGTAAAGTATTTGCCGAGTGGAACAAAGGCGAATTATCAAGTTTCTTGATTGAAATTACCGCAGATATTCTGCAACAAAAAGACCCAATGGGTAAAGGCTTCTTAGTTGACCAAATTTTAGATACCGCGGGCCAAAAAGGTACAGGCCAATGGACTGCGGCCAATGCACTAGAACTTGGCGCACCGGCTAACGCAATTGCAGCAGCCGTTTATGCGCGTGCACTTTCAAGCCTAAAAGAAGAGCGCGTTGAAGCAAGCAAAATCTTAAAAGGCCCAGAAGTGAAGAAAGTGGAAGGCGACAAAAAAGAGATTATTGAAGCCATTAAAAACGCTTTGTATTGCTCAAAAATTTGCGCTTATGCACAAGGCTTCCAACTCATTGATAAAGCACAAGTGGCATACAACTGGAAACTCAATTTTGGTGAAATTGCACAAATCTGGCGCGGCGGTTGTATTATTCGCGCACGATTCTTACAAAAAATCACTGAGGCTTACAGCCGTAACTCACGTTTGAAAAACTTGATGCTAGACCCATACTTTACCCAAGCAATGAACGATGGCCAAGCTGGCTGGCGTAAAGTGATTGCCATGGCAGTCACCAATGGTATTCCTGCGCAAGGCTTTGCCGCTGCGATGGCGTATTATGATGGTTATAGAAGTGCAGACTTGCCAGCAAACTTGTTGCAAGGTCAGCGCGACTACTTTGGCGCCCATACCTATGAGCGTAAAGACCAGCCACGCGGTCAGTTCTACCACTTAGATTGGCCAGAAGCAGGTCGTCCGCAGTTAGAAGTTTAATTGCATATCTAGCAAACTAAAAAGGGCAGAAATTCTGCCCTTTTTTACATCTACATATTTGCTAAATTCGCCCGAGAGATTTTTATGCCTCTGTGAGCCTTATAAATAAAGGCTTACAGAGCAGCACAAAAGGGTTGTTTGAAATTTAGGCTTAATCGCTTAATTTTCGGCAAAATAAATTAAGCGCAAGTTGGTAGCCAATCAGCGAAGTTTGCGCATCATAACGCTCATCACTATCGCGCATAAAGGCGTGTTGCGCATTAAATTCATGCCAGGTGAAATTTAGTTGTGCTGCATTTAATTTGGCTTGAATTTCAGCCCGCGCGGGGGTTGGAATATAAGGGTCTTGCCTGCCCCAAATCATCAGCAATTCCCCGGTAATATCAGCAAGGCGATCCATACTGTGTTGGCCAGCTTTATTGGGGATGAGTTGCGTATTTAAGTCGGTGGCGTAAAAACAGGCGGTGGCTTGAATGTCTGGTTGCAAGGCGGCGCGGAACGCCAGGTGGCCGCCAATACAGAAGCCCATGGCGCCGATGTTGCCGTTATACCACGGTTGTTGCTTCACATAGGAAATCATGGCTACGTTGTCGCTGTCGTAGCTTTGTACGTCTTTGGTGGATTTATCCGTGTTGCCTTTGTTACGGCCGGCTTCATCATAGCCAAGCACGGTGCCAATTGGGTTTAGTTCATGAAAAACCTCTGGCACCAATACGGCATAGCCGTGGCTTGCCATCATTACGGCGGCGCGTTCGATGGGGTCGGTCTGTTGAAATATTTCGGAATAAAATAATATACAGGGATATTGTTTAGTGCCGTTGACGCTATCAGCAGGTTGATGAATATAGCAACGCATCACCCCGGTTGGGGTGTTGATGTCTACCGTTTGGCTGAGGACTTTCATAGTAATCTCTCAAAATTAACAAGGAGTTGATAATTTTGATATTGTACTTTGTCAAGCGTAAACGCCCAAAGCATAAATTTGCACGGGCGGTGCCGTGCGTTTTATGGTGCTAGAAAATCTAGACGCAATCGCAACAAGAGGCGAGAAGCCGTGTAAGTGAATTTTCTTTGGCGGCTTCAGGTTGGCTGGCTTGATGCGTTACTGGGTCTTTAGTCGGCGTATTTGCTTTGACCTGCGTTGGTTGAGTTGCTTTTGCGCTGGTGTTAACTGCTGCTGAAACTTGCATTTTGTTTTTCCTTTTGGGAGCTTTACCTTCATGTCATTGTGTTTCATGAAAGTTAAAGTAATCTATTAAAATAATGTGAATGTAATCACACGCAACATAACGCGGGTCATCGCATTTTGGATGACAGCGAATATTCCAGATAAGGTTTGCTAAACACACTACTATTTTCGTAAAATGAACGCTTAGCTAGCTTCATCATTAATAACGGCAACCATATTTGTTTCTGAATCCCTTTTTCATCATTTATTGCTTTTTTCACTATGCAACTCATCATTAACGGAAAGTCACGTGATTTCGAAAGTGCCAATTTATCGGTGGCTGATTTGGTGAGCGCGCTTAAGCTTGAAGGCAAGCGACTGGCCGTAGAATGGAATGGTGAAATTGTGCCGCGCAGTCGGTTTTTTGAAACGCAGCTGAGCGATGGCGATAAGCTGGAAATTGTGGGCGCGGTGGGTGGCGGTTAGTGGCACGCAGGCAAACGAATTAAACGATAAGGAATAAAATTGTCAGATTTATTGAATATTGCGGGTAAACATTATCAATCAAGGTTGTTAGTGGGCACAGGAAAATACGCAGACTTTGCCCAAACGCGCGCGGCCATTGATGCGAGTGGCGCTGAAATTATTACCGTAGCGATTCGCCGCACTAATATTGGTCAAAATGCGGGTGAGCCTTCCTTGTTGGACTTCCTGCCACCTGAAGAATTTACTTATCTGCCCAATACAGCGGGCTGTTACTCTGCCGACGACGCGGTGCGTACACTGCGCTTAGCGCGTGAGCTATTAGATGGCCACAAACTAGTGAAGTTGGAAGTACTTGGCGACCCAAATACGCTGTACCCCAACATGATTGAAACGCTGGATGCCGCTAAAACGCTGGTAAAAGACGGCTTTGATGTGATGGTGTACTGTTCGGACGACCCGATTATTGCCAAGCAACTTGAAGATATTGGCTGTTGCGCGGTGATGCCTTTGGCCTCTTTGATCGGTTCAGGCATGGGTATTTTAAACCCTTGGAATTTACAAATTATTATTGAAAACGCAAAAGTTCCGGTGTTGGTGGATGCAGGTGTGGGCACTGCATCTGATGCTGCAATCGCTATGGAACTCGGTTGTCAGGGCGTTTTGATGAACACCGCGATAGCCGCAGCGCGTGACCCCGTACTCATGGCCGCCGCAATGAAAAAGGCAGTAGAAGCTGGGCGCGAGGCTTATTTGGCAGGCCGAATGCCTAAGAAATTATATTCTGCCAGCCCAAGCTCGCCGACAACCGGGTTGATTACGTGATGGCTGCGGCAAAACGATATGAATGCAGCGTAACGGTAGAAGTGGAATTTCTGCCAGACCAATCTGACATCACGCTCAATCGTTATGCGTTTGCCTACCATATTAAAATCACCAATACCGGCAACGTTACCGCGCAGTTAATTAGCCGCCATTGGGTCATTGTAGAAGCCAATGGTGAAAAACAAGAGGTGAAAGGGTTAGGGGTTGTGGGCGAACAACCTTTGCTGCTCCCAAATAGTCATTTTGAATATACCAGCGGCACGGTGCTTAACAGCCCAATGGGCGAAATGCACGGCAGCTATCAAATGGTTGCAGAAGATGGCACACAGTTTGACGTGCAGATTGCGCGCTTTGTCTTAACCATGCCCAGGGTGTTGCATTAACAATGCGTACAGCATTGCGTTGTATATGGTGTTTTAATTTTTAATTAAGTTGGGTTCCATTGAATAATAAAAATCCTTTTTTGTGGTTTGGTAAGTTGGCCATGTTGCTTTCTGTGGGCGGTTTACTCTCGTGTGCCAGCCATGAAACAGAACCTAAAGTAATTGTGCCGCCAAGCCCACCCGTTGCGAAATGCCAATGTGACTGCCCCGAAAAAAAGTGCCCCCCGCCACCAACATTACCGATTGCTGAGCCTGTTACCGAACCAACCCCGCCTAAAGAAATAAAAACGCCCGAAGTTAAAGCGGCTGAAGCAAAAATCGCAGAGTATGGTTTATTAAAACCTGCTTCATGGGATGAAGTGGATGGCTTTTCAAACACTAAAGTCAATGGTGACAATTTGAGTTTGGCTTGGCCAGCTTGGCTGCAAGGTTGTACAACGCTTGTCAATAAACCAATGTGGAAAAGCGTTTGCAGTGCTGCCACGCAATTGAGCAATCAAACAAAAAACAAGCCGAGCTCAGAGGAAGTAAAGACTTACTTTAAGCAAAATTTTTCTGTGTATAAAACCACCAATGTGGATGGGTCAGATGTTGGTTTAATTACCGGTTACTATGAGCCTTTGCTTAAAGGTAGCCGCACAAAATCTGCGCAATATTCGCATCCACTACACACAACCCCAAGTGATTTGGTGACGGTTGAACTCACTGACTTATTTCCAGAACTTAAATTTAAGCGGGTGCGTGGGCGAGTGGTCGGAAATAAGCTGCTTCCTTATTACACGCGTGCAGAAATTGAGGCGAGCAATGCGCCCCTCAAGGCACATGAGTTTATTTATATTGACGATATTATTGATGTTTTTTATCTACAGGTGCAGGGCTCAGGATTGGTGCAGCTTGATAACGGCCAGCAAGTGCATGTGGGTTATGCAGACCAAAACGGGCACACCTACAACTCCATTGGCCGTCTGCTGGTTGAGCGGGGTGAATTAACTTACGCCAATGCCTCTATGGCCGGCATTAAAAATTGGGCAAAAAATAACCCTACTAAATTAAGAGAACTACTCAATAATAATCCAAGCTACGTATTTTTTAGGGAACTGCCAGCAGGATTGCCCGGCCCGTTAGGCGCGTTGGGCGTGCCTATTTTAGCGGAGCGGGTAGTCGCGGTTGATCCCAAATTTGTGCCACTTGGCGCCCCCGTGTTTGTTTCAACCACTGAACCAAATAGTGCAAAGCCGCTTAAACGGCTGATGATGGCACAAGATACTGGCGGTGCCATTAAGGGTGGCGTGCGTGCAGATTATTATTGGGGTTCAGGGCCAGAGGCTGGCGCAAAAGCGGGGGCAATGAAGCAAGAAGGCAAGATTTGGGTATTTTTACCGAAAGATTTTGTACTGCCGCCACCCGTTGCAGCACCTTAAGCAATCAGGTTTTTAACGCTGATTTTACACTTCAAATAACCCACAACCTTTTTCGATGCTCTGCGAGCCTTTATTTACAAGGCTTCCAGAGGCTTAAATTTTTATCGAGGGTTTTAATGCGAATTTGATCTGAATTTTTTAAGTAATTTTCTAACCGCTTTGCGGCCAAATTTTCGTTTAAAGTCCACTTTAAAGTCATACAGGTAAAATGCCAGTTTGGTGCGCCAAGTCAACTTGCGGCCGCTCATTGCCAAATAAATGCGCATCAATTGCGCTCTGCCAGGCCAATGCAATTTATTGAGCGCGCGGGTGAGGTCAGCAATTCTATAGTTGAATGGCGTGCTATGGTTGTAGGCATGGAGGCGCGCGGTATCGATGAGTGAAAATTGCAGTTTTTGATTATTGGTAATTTTTACCAAAATATTGCCGCCAGAAAAATCTCTAAAATAAATGCCGCGACGATGCATTAAGTGGCAATAATCTGCAAAAGCTACGTAGAGTTCGGTTGCGGTTAAACCATGAAAATGTTGCGCGCCCTGGCTAAAGGCGATAAAGGCCGCTGCAATATTAAAATCATGGTCAACAAACTCGCATAGATAAAAATTTTCTTTGAGTGTGCTGTCACCAAGTTTTTCAAAATAGGCCACAGGCATGGCTGTTGCAATGCCTCGGCGCAGTAATTCCATTGCCCCATTCCAACTGCGCTTGGCTTTGCTGGGTTTATAGCGGTCAAAAAAAGCTTTATGCAGATGCATTTTAATGGGCTGTTTAACCGTAATTTTGGTTGAATCTCCCCGCGGGCTGTCAATTGACCAAATCGCGTT
This sequence comes from Pseudomonadota bacterium, assembly GCA_029569495.1. GTDB lineage: Bacteria > Pseudomonadota > Gammaproteobacteria > Burkholderiales > Methylophilaceae > Methylotenera. Next base: position 10,810 of record JAKQTB010000159.1, read on the forward strand.
TCTAGCATGGCGCAACGCTTGGCCTTTTGCTGGTGCGGCTAAATTGTGCGGGTGTAGTGCGCTAAATAACATCTCGGCTTCTATCGCATTGTTGGCAAGCAATACCCCTTGCCAGCCGTGTTGTGCAAAGGTGTAATAGTGCTGATGCTGAATGTGGGCGTGAATTCTTAAATCTTTGGCCAAGCGTGGTTTTGCATGCACTTGTATGGCCTCAATCGTTGGCCAAGTGAGGTAAACGGGTGACTCGGTAATAAGTTCTAAGTGCGTTAAAACATTGCCATCCCGATCAGTGATATTGGCATTGGCCAGGCTTGCTGCCGAATAGACATCTGTCGCAAAAGCAGCATTGCCATTGGTGGCCCAGACTGCGTGCGTGTGCTGATTATTTAATACAAAATAGTGAATTTCCAAGCCAGCGCTTGTTGCAATCGGTTTGATGTACTGCGCCCCTTGCAGCATTTTTGCGACGGTCTTTAAGGCATTAAAACTGGGGTGGTGGCGATAATTTTCTAATCGTCCGTTGGCTTGCTGATAATGCGCCACGCGTTCTAGGTCAGGGTACTCTTGCTCGGTAAGACCATCATCAATCACACCTTCACGCTGGCAAATAAGCGCACCCCAATTAGCGCTTGCGAGCGCGCCCGATGCGGCCAGCAGCAAAAAGTAGCGTGCAGCATAATCTGCTTGTTTTTGTTCGCCGTCGGGCAAAAAGCGCTGAATGCGATAAATTGCCCAAAAAGCGACCGATGAAACCGTCTGTGGCACGCCAAAATCTTGGCCAATTTTTTGCAAAATGCGCGCTTTTTTTATTAAATTGTATTTGAGCAAAGTTGCCCATCTGTACTTGAGAATACGGTGGTCAAAACGCTCTGGTTCGGTAACGCGTTCTACAAATAAGTTGTTGCTGTGAATATCGGGTAGCAGTTTTTGCTGTTTAAACGTTTTGAGCAAACTCACGTTGTAAAGTGGCTCAAAGTCTTGAACATTTGGGCCAATCAGTGTGATATTTCGGCTGGTGATTTCTTGATGCGCGATGCGCCACGCTTGCATAAAGCCAGACCAATCATAGCCTGCCCAGCGCTTGCGGTTGAGAGTGTTACCAAATTCGACTGCTTTGATTTTTTGGCCAAAAGTATCTAACACCGTCACCAAAAATTTGCGCCATTTCAATTGCGCCTCAACCGATTGCATGTTTTTGGCGTCCTCAAACGGCTGCAAAAGGTGCAGGGTGACGTCAAAGCCTTCTGCAATCAGGCGATTTAAAAACCGGACTTGATAGTTATCTACATCAGTATAGGTAAAATCTAAGCGAACCCGTTGAATACCTAAAAGTTTAATGTTGGCCACAACGTAGTCATCCACCGCGGCATCTTTATTGCTGGCAACGCAAATGCCGATAAAATCATGTGGAATTTGATGTGCCTGAACAGGCAAATGGCCTTTTTTGATGCGTAACCCACCGGTTAAAATGTAGCGCAAGCCATCAAAAATGACTTGTTTGGTCAGCATAGAAGGCTGTTTCTTTTCTGCTATTTTCGTCATTCAGGCACTCGGTATTTTTGCTCCGAATATAACAAAGCAGGCAGGAGTGTATTCGCCAGCGCGCGCTGTTCAAGGGTGATGGCATTTTGTGGTGGACTTACTTCATGCAGGCGTTTTACTTTAGTGTCATACACCCCATGCGCAGGGGCTTTATTTTCACGTAGCACAACGACTTGGTTGCCGGTAGGCGTTTGCTCCATCCAGGCGAAATTATAGTTATATTGCATCATGGCGCGGCCAAGATAGTCGGCTGGGATTTGTGATAAGTCACGTCCTGTCATCGGGTGCTGGGTCTGTAAACCCATGAGGGACAACATCGTGACGGGCAAATCGATTTGGCTTGCCATAGCGGTAATTTTCTGTGGCGCGATATCAGCGCCCAAAATTAGCCCGGGGATATGAAAGCGCTCGATGGGTACCAGTGTGTCGCCACGCACGCGAATATCATGGTCTGCCACAATCAAAAACACCGTGTCTTTCCAGTAAGGGCTGGCCTTAGCCTTTTTGATAAACTCATTGATGGTGTAATCAGCATATTTCACTGCGTTATTGTCGGTATTCTTTGGCTGCTCATACAGTTCAATTCGCCCATCAGGAAACTCAAACGGCGCATGGTTTGAAGATGAAAAAGCCAGTGTAAAAAACGGTTTACCGCTGGCATGGTGCGCCAGCAATTGCTCATGGGTTTTATTCAGTAAATCTTCATCCGATACGCCCCAACTACTCAACATCACCGGGTTTTTATAATCTTTTTGGTCGATAATAGATTGAAAACCGTTGCCCATAAAAAAGCCGCGCATATTATCAAAGTGTGACTCGCCACCGTAAATAAACTCTGTGCTGTAACCGTGCTTACTCAGCAAGCCGGCAAGGCTAAAAAAGTTTTTTTGGCTTAACGATAATTTCACGGTGCTGTCGGCAGGCGTTGGCTGAAAGCCTGTAACAACCGCTTCAATTCCGCGCACCGAGCGCGTGCCTGTGGCGTACAGTTGCTCAAACCAGATGCCTTGTTCTTTTAGTTTTTCTAAGTTTGGGGTCACTGGCACGCCACCTAACGATTCCACAAAAGTGGCGCCCAAACTTTCTTGTAGAATAATCACCAGATTGAGCGGTTTATCACGTTTGGCGCTGGGGTTGAGCGTTGTGAGGGTTGGCAAGTCCGTGTCTTTGGCACCGGTGATTTTAAAAATATCTTCTTTGGCCATTTTGCCGTAAATTTGGCTAGATTTTGCCTCATGCTGCAGGCTATACACCGCATAAATAACAGAATAGCCAGAATTTAGAATGAGGCTATTGACCATGCTGTCTTGTGTGATGGCAAATAAAGCCGGGTTTGCCGGGCGGTGCCCCAGTGACGAACGAATCGCGAACGCTGAAAGCAAAAATATCAGCGGCCAAATCAGCCAAAGTTTTTTGTTGGACCACGTTGGCTTTGCTGCTAGCCAAGGCTTCATAAATCGGCGCATGAGCCAAAGGGTGATTAAGCTAAAGCCCAGTGTTGCAAAAATATGCACTTTAAAGCCCGTCCAAAGCATGCTCATGACTTCATTCGGATATTTAAGGTATTCAACAAAAATACGATTGGGCCGAACGTCATATTCCATAATAAAGCCGGGCGTAGCGATTTCTAAAAAGACCAGCAGTAAAATGGAGATCGTAACCCAAATATAGGTAAATTTTTGCCAAACTTTAAATAACTGCTTTGTCGCTAAAATGGGTGCCAGCAATAATGGAATAAGCGCCATCAGGCTTAGCTGGATAATATCAACACGTATCCCTTGCAAAAAAATCTCGACCAATTTATCGGTGGCCAGCACACGATCGAGCTTCCAAAGCACCAAGCCCACGCGCGAAAGTGACAATAAAATGAGACCCAGCAACAGCATAGCAAATAAGGGTGCAAACGCGCCGCACTTGTTTGCCAATTGCCAAATGGATTGTTTAATTCGATGAATAAGTTGCATCAGGTTCGCACCAAAAAGTGATTGTTGCCATTATAAAGTGAAAGCGATTTATTGGCCTAGCTGATTGCAAAATCGCCAGTTTTAATGTGGGGTTGAAGCAATAAAAAAACAATCAAAAATGTAGTAAATTTTCCCGAGAGATTTTTGATGCTCTGCAAGCCTTTATTTATAAGGCTCGCAGAGGAGGTGAAAAGGGTTGATAGTAAATAAGCATTCAAATGCGGTTATTTTAGCCTCGCTTTTACATGACCAATAAACAGCTTATTTACCCAATGAAATCCATCGAATAAACGCTTTGAAATACTCGGGTTGCCTAAAGCACAGATAAATCATCACCAGCACGTTCAGTAGTGCCGTGACTAAAAAAAGCTCTGGAATCGTCAATTCATTGTGAAATATTAAAATTGAAAACCCTGCAGAAGCCACCATAAAAAAAGCATTGATGATGTTATTGGCAGCAATCACCCGCGATTGGTGGCTTTTTTCAGCGCGCGTTTGTATTAGTGCATACAGCGGCACAATAAAGAGTCCGCCAAAAAAGCCTATCAGCGCAATGTCGGCAAGCAAACGCCAGTGCGCAAAAATCACTTGGCCGTGCATGTCATGATGCCTACTGATAAAACTTGCAAAATCAAATAACGTTTTGTTGTTCCAATGCGCGTGTATCCAAGTGCTTGAGCTATATAAATCAGCCCCAAACACGGTTAAACCGATGGCGCCAAACAGCACTAAACCCAATTCCACCTTGCCTTTTGAGAGCTTTTCGCACATCAGCGAGCCGATGCCGATGCCAATAGAAAAAACAGAAAGCAACAGAATAAAAACGCTTTCATCGCCATAAAGCACGACTTTTGCAAAATTAGGAAACTGTGCAAGCAGCGTTGCGCCAAAAAACCAAAACCATGAAATCGCCACAATCGCGAGCCAAATTTGCTGGTGTTGCCACACAAATTGAATATTGCGGTACGTTTCAGTGACTGGGTTCCAGTTAATTTTTAGATGCGGAGCCGCGGGTGGAGATTTTGGCACACCGCGACTGGTGGCATAACCCATGACCGCAATGAGTAAGATAACCAGACTGGTGATGATTTCATGCTGAGGTTGCATGGCGACCCAAGCACCCAACACTTGCCCAAGCAATATTGCCACAAACGTCCCCATTTCTAACATGCCGTTGCCGCCGACAAGCTCGTTTTGTTTTAGATGCTGCGGCAGGTAAGAATATTTCACTGGGCCAAAAATGGTTGAATGTGTACCCATCAAAAAAAGCGCGGCAGCCAGCAAGCCAATATGATGAAAATAAAACCCGAGGCTGGCAAATAACATGATGGCAATTTCAAACACCTTCACATAACGAATAATCTGCGATTTTTCAAACTTATCCGCGAGTTGGCCAGCCGTTGCAGAGAATAAAAAAAACGGCAAAATAAACAAGCCTGGCAACACCGTGGCGAGCGTGCCGCCATCTATCGTCGTCAGGCTAGCCGCATGAAATGCAACCAAGGTGATCAGCGCGGTTTTAAAAACATTATCGTTAAACGCACCCAAAAATTGTGTAAAAAAGAACGGGCGAAAGCGTTGTTCACGCAATAGCTGAAATTGATTGCTCATCTGAAGTTATTCCATGGTGATAAGGGGTGTTTTATGGTTTGTTGTCACTTTTAAGCAATGAAACCGCCATGCCCGCAAGCAACATAACACCCAGCAACAAACCGCCCCATAACATCCAGCTTTTATAATCAGGGGCTGCTGTCCAGGTGTTTTTGGGCTGAGGCGCTACCGCACTGGCAACTGGTGCGCTGATGTTTGCCACTGGTAGCTGATGCACCTTCTCTATTTTGAAATCTGGAATTAAATTAGCGACTGAAACTGTGTTGACGACGCTAGGCTTTTCACCAACTTCTAATTTAAAAGGGGCTTGTCCGCGTGCGTTCCACACCACCGTCTGCGGCAGCCAGCCTAAGTTTAATTGTGGATTTTGTTGGCCAATACCGCCGTTGGCTTGGTTAAACGCTAATCGCCAAAAACGTGCCGTCGTGCTATTGATTAAAATATCTGGATTGGTATAGGTTTTATTGGCCTGATTCATCTGATAAAGCGAAGTTGTGGTGATGTATTGCCACGGCGCATCCTGTTTATTACGTACAAAAATGCTGGCGCTAGTAATTGTGTTGTCTTGCGGAAGTTTCACTTGCACGAAGCTGGCCGGGTAGCGGCCTAGTGCTTCAAAGTCGAGGTTGACGACTCCATTTTTATTGTCTTGCTCACGTTGTACAAACTGAACCGTTTGCCACATGATTGCTGGCGTAAGCGCGCGCACATTGTTGTATGCAGCATCTACACGACTGAGCTGAAGCGCTTCATTCTTTGTAGAGCGTACTTGCAAATAACGCGCTTCTGTAGGGTAATCTAATGTAATACTGTTTTGTAAAATAGCGTTACCTTCAGCAGTTGTTTTGAGTAATACACCATGCCCCACACTAGACCAATTTTTTAAGTCATCACTTGCAAGCACTTCTAATGACAGCAATACGCCTTCGCTCCCTTGCCAATCAAAACTTAATGTTTGTAAGGGTGGGTGTTTTTTACCTGCATCAACCAAAAAGACGGTTTTGGCATCTGCCGTTGCATTATTTATATTGAGACTCACGTTAGAAGATTCAGCGCTATTTTCAAGTTGTATCGTCAGTGCATTTGGGTTATTGAGGCTGCTTTCCTGAACGGGAAACACGCTGAGCGGCTGACGTTTGATTGAAGTGGCCGTTTGTGGATGCAAATCATAATAGTGCAACAGGGCATAAGGTACTTGCTCGCCACTCGCGTTGATAATCGTTAAGTCTTGTAAGTGGTCTTGGTGGCTGGCAGCATAAACCTCTTTTGTAAGTAGACTCTGATAAAGCGGTTCGCTACTTGTGGTATTGAGATTAAAACTTTCAGCAGACACAAGACCACTAAAACATAAGGCCGCAGTGGCGATAATTTTTTTAAATGACTTCATGCTGATTCCTTTAATTCATTGGCTTTAATGGCTGGCGGCAAGGGTGCAAAATAGCCCATCACCAATAACATCATCCCCGCCCCAATAAATGAGATGATTCGGTCAACTGAGCCGCTTTGTGAGAGATCAAGTAAGAATAGTTTAAGAACCACCAACCCCATCAGGCTAGCGCCTACAATCCATAATGAACGGCGCTCTTTTTTGTGAGCAAGTAACATCAACCCAAACGCCGTGATGCCCCACAAAAAGGTAAATGCCATTTGTACGGTAGAATTATTAAATATAGATACCCATAAATGCGGCGTGCCAACCCAATGATGTAGTGTGCGTAACAGCATGCCATTGAGTAGCGCAAACCCCATTAAACTGGCTAACACGGGGTTAATATGTTGCAACTTGCCTAAATGCTTGCTCACTGCGCGCTGCCAAATCAGCAACAATAACAATGCACCTGCCAGCGTTATATCTAACGGATTCACAATCGGAAAATAAGGCAGTGGTGCGGCGTTTCCGCTGGCATTGAGTGACATATTGAAATACCAAACGACAGTGAGCGCCATGAGCGGCAAACTGCCCACCCACGCCCAAGTGCGTGCGCTATCAAGGCGTGTGGCATTTAATTGGTTTTTTGCAAATTGCCAATACGTTACCGCGCCAATAATCAGCATCGGTATCACCCCCCAGCCGATTTGCGCCCACACGTGCGATTCACTCACATATTGACCCAACTGGTGATGCCACTCCAGCACACCAACAGCCGCCAGCACCCAGAGTAATGGCGCGCGTAGCCAAGCTTTCTCAGGGATAGCATTACGTGAAATAAGCCAAGCATAAGCCCCGATTGCGAGCGGCCATGCGATAAATCCGTTATTTTTTAGAATAGAATAGCTACTATAACTAAAGAGTGTAAGAATTGCTTCCCAGCACAAAGCGATACCCATTGCAGGCAACAATAAAGTGGAAAGCGTCGCTGAGCGCGACCATTTCAATTTATTAGCCACAAAAGGTAATAACGCACTGGTCAGTGCAACAAAAATTAAACCTGCATGCATAAAATTATCGCGTGGCATAAACTCACTGATGGCCGTTAAGCCCGCACCTACCCACCATAACCAACCCCAAACAGCTAAGGGTGTACGCATCCAATCAAATTTATTTGGGCGATACGCGTTAAGTAGCGCACCACATGCCCAACCTGATAGCGCAATAAAGCCAACACCTAAGAATAAGTTTTGATGACCAAACCCACCGTAACCTGTTAAACCCCAGCCCTTTGCAAAAGCCAAAGCGGCAAGTAATTGCAAGGCAAGCCCCGTAAAAGCAGGAAATTTGCGATTTTGTTTTAAACCTACCCACAATAAGCCCACGCCTTCAACTGCCCAAGCGGCTGATGTCCAGCGGCCATCAAGCGCTAGTGGTAAGGTGAGCGTGACAAATCCAATGCCTAAGGCTAAAAAGCACTCGCCCAAAAATTTAAGCGTTTCGCGTTGGCGATTTAACACCCACCATGCCAAGCCTAAATAGAAAATCCCCAAGGCTAAAGCACTATAAGCTAAGCCAAACGGTGTACCTTTAAGCAATGCGTACTGCAAACTAAACGCAACCAATGGCGTACCAAACACCAAAGTGGCATCTACATAATCGCTCGCTTTGGTAGATTGTCGATGCGCAAATAAGATTGCGATAATGGTAAATAGTAAGAAATGTGCAATTAAGAAAGGCTCAGTGGTGGCAAAAAGGTCAGGCGTATAACTTTTTGCGCCCCAAATTGAACCAATAATAAAGGTGAAAGCAAATCCCAGCACATTTAGTGAACGCCAGCTTTTATATAAAGCCACGTAAGCAATTCCTAAATTAAGCACTAAATAATAACTAAATAAGCCAATGTGATTTCCAATGCCAGTTGAAGTTAAAATTGGCGCTAAAAAACCACCTGCAAAGCCTAAAATAGCCAGTGGCAAAGCAGATTGCTTCACCGAAATAAACGCGGATAAAAACGCAATGGCTGCTAACAATGCAAATGCCGCGCCTGCAGGAATCAGCCCATACATTTTCATGGCCGCAAAAATGGTGAGGTATAAAATGCCCACACCACCGCCCTGCAACGCCCAAGCATATTGCGAGCGGGTATCACGCAAACGCCAACCAACTATCAACAATGCGATGCCACCCATTGCCACGGCAAGCAGACGATACTCAATTGGAATCATGCCATTATCTACCGCAAGCTTGAGTAAAAAGCTAATGCCGATAAATAAAATCACAATACCTGCACGCACCATGGTATTGCCACCAAATAACCACTCTTTAGCCGCTGCAAAACCTCGCTCAATGATATTTGGCGGCGGCGGCGTATAAGTAGGCTTAACGTAAGCTGGCTTTTCTATTGGTTTTTCGATGGTTTTTTCAATAGTTTTAGTTGTAGGCTCAAGCTTAACTGTTGGTTGCACAACGGCTGAAATAGCGCTTTCCGCCATTGGTTTTTCTAATACTGACGCTACAATTGGCTCGGTAACTGAAACCGTTGGTGTATCTGCCACCTTAAGCGCAGCGGTTTGCACAGGTGTAATTTGCGGCGGGTTGGCTTTGAGCGCGTCAATTTGTGCGCTAATACGTGCCATTTCTTTGCGTAATTTTTCGGTTTCCTGCTCTAGCTGATAAAGCTTTTTTGCTTTATCGCTTGATGAAAACATACCAAAAAAGCCAGCAATTGAACCCACTAATATGATGACACCTAATGCCACCCCAATTAAACCTAGCAAAGCCAATTCCATAAGATTTCCCTCTTAATTTACTGCAAGCTCACTGTTAATTCTTGTACTGCACTATCTTGCTGCTTGACAAATTCTTTTACAGATTCCACCGTAACAACTGCAATATTACCCGCAAAGCGATCTGCATTAGGATGATCATCAAATGCTACATTTGCTTGAAACATGCGGCCACCTAAACGCTTAAGCGTAGGAATACGCAACACACTGGGCTTGAAGTTTGCCTGCTTCAACCAAGTTTGTGTAGCACTGCGGCTAGTGAATAACTCCTCACTCATAGCGCTGGATAATATTTCCAACACCCATTGATTTGAATTTTGATATTTTGTTGAAAAAGGGTGCGCCACCATGTTGTAATGTGGCTCATGAACATGTTTTAAATACGCGGTATTTTTTAACAAAGCCACGATTTTTGCCTGCATATTTGGTGATGGCGTGACGATAAGGGCATCCCAAGCAAACATATCATCAAAGAAAAAGTTCGCGAGCCCTTCATTAAATAATGCTGAATTGGCGGTTCCGCATTGATTGAGTTCATGCACTGCCAACCAACGCCCCTGCGGATGGTCGCGCCACACAAAAGCCATATGCGAATAGCGCAGATTATACTTTGATAGATCTTGCCCTACACGCCCAACCAAGGCAACCTCGGCACCGCTCGCATCTAAAGCCTCGCGGGTTTTAATCGCTAGTTGAAAAGCCTTTTGCACGGTTTCAGCAGATTGTGGCTTTTCAGTGCAAGCCGTCCCAGCCTCGGCAAATACTGGATGCAGCATTAAACACAGCAACAGGCTTAGTAATTGTTTTTTCATCATTTTATAGGATTGAATTTAATAGGTCTGAATTTTAAAGTTATACATTTTATAGTTCTGAATGATGCATTAATGATTTGCCCAGCGCATTTGGGATAAATGCGATAACTTTGCCTGAGGCAATAATGGCTGATCCTGCTGTCTCTGCAACCACTTCCACTGAATGTCCTACAGCCACTGAGGCCGCCCCTGAAACATCCCCCGTAATTTTTAGCGAGAACTTACCCGCCTCTGATACACCTGCCCCCACACCGTGTAACACCATAAGTACACCATCTGCGGTGTTTTCTACGCTTTCAACCACTATTTGCCCGCTAGCCGCGACTAATGAGGCAGACCCTACAACGATAGAGCCAACGCCAACGGAAAGTGTTTTTGAAGCATCAAGTGAGGCTGCGGAGCCATTAGCTAACGCTGATAAAGGTGAGACAATAGCAGTCGCCAACAATGTCGCCACCAATAGTTGTTTCATTTTAAATCTCCTAAATTAACTGCCGAAAAAAACCGCGCGTTTCAAATACGCTGGTTGGAAACTGTTTTTCTTTATAACTGAGTAATCTCTTCATCGCAAAATCAAACATGATGGGGTTATATTTGCGCACTTCTTGCAAAAATGGCACATGTTCTTTTGCCAACATGCCTTCACGATAAAATTGCTCGCTAGAAATCAGCGGAAAAACCCCTGGCAACGGATAGTCTGTGCCGTTATGCAAGCGATGATGCCAATCGGTGCGTTGCAATACGTGTTTGAGTACCCACGCATGATTAAACAATGTCGTTGCAGAAATATCGCTAAACAATAATTTTTCGTATTCAGGCTTATCCATCATGCGGGTAAACAACTCAAAACTGCTGACTAGCTTATTGCCATGATCATAGTCTTTGTCAACGCCATCACTGGCGCAATGCGCCATCACCACGCGCACCCCTGCGTCTAACATGGCGCGGGCTTTTAATGGATTATTAACATTTAAATCACCGCCAGGCACGGCACTTTCGCGCCCTACATGGGTAATCATAGGCATATTGAGTTGTTGTAGTTTTTGGTAAAACTTGGTGCATTTTGATGATGCAGGGTCGATATTCATAGAAGAAGCCAGCCATTTCATCGCCACCGCACCTTGGGCGTGGGCTTGCTCTAAGGCATCAATCGCATCAGCGCGATAAGGGTGAATAGAAGCCACCCACTCAAAATGCTGCGGATGTTGCGCCACAATTCTTGCGGCGTAGTCATTAGGGATATGAAAGATAGACTCTTCTTTAATTTGCTTGCCAGTTTCATCGTGCGCCCATTCAAAGGCAAAAAGCATGGTTTTGTAGCCCTCGGGCATCTCGCTAGATAAATGCGCCAAACGCGATACAAAACTGGTGTCTTCATTTTTTTTATCGAGCCCAGCCCCATTCACATGAAACCACTTTTGAATTTTTAGTATAGGGTGTCGCCAAGTATCCATCCTGGGCGTAGCCCAAGCGCCACTTGTTCCGCTATCACCAGAGCCAATAATATGCGCGTGACAATCCCACACCTGAGTTGCATCAATGCCATCCCAAACTTGGTGCATCAGTGGATGGGTTTTGAGTGACTCTGGCAAGCCTGTTAAGTTAGGGTTGCGATGACCAGTCTCTAGCCATGCTTTAATCCCTACCATTGCATTCGAGAATGCAGAGGTGGATTGATAGTTTGTCAGCTTAGTCATTTTGGCTATTTAATAAATATTTTTATAAAAAGCCAGAAAATGCCGCACGCTGTACACCACTTGCATTGTTAGCATTGGTTTTTTCAGCAGATTTTACCAAACGTTCATATAAGACTATCCCTTCATGCTTATTGGGTGATTGTTGCTCGCACACCAGCTTTCCATCATGTGCAAATAATACTACCTCTAGCGGGTCTGCTTCATTACTGCCCGCGCGCTGGGCAATGTCATCTGGGGTGATTGAAAAGCTACCTAAGACATTTTTAGTTTCAAAATCCACCTGTGGATAAACAATATAAACGAGCTCAGAGCAAACAATCTTATCGGTAGTATTTACATCAAAATTAAAATCATATTTTTTACCCAAATTGCCAAGCGCCAATGTCACCGTTTGGCGCTGGTCTTCTATGCTCAAGTTTTTTGGGCGTAACACCGCTACGTCATCCACATTCATAAATGCTTGTAATTTATTAAGTTGTACGCCGCTTCTTAAAGCTTCAACGACGCTATGACCCTGTTCAATTTTGGCTAGATTTTTTTGTACAATCGCTTGTTCTAAAAGCCCTAATTCTTTTAATTGCGCTGTACTTCCAACATACACAGCAACATGACCAAAATGCCCAGGAATACTTTTATCAGTGAGCGTAAATGGCGTTTTTTCTAGCAAAATATCGCCTGGTTGCAGTTGGGATAGCATCGTTTGAAATACTTGCGCATCATCTTTCAATTTACCGGCGCGCCAGCGCACTGCCCCCATGGTGTTTCCCACAATTTTTGAACTGGTAAATTTTGCATGATTTAAACTGCGGCCTGATACATCTATCACGCCGTTGGCTGCTTTAAAAGGCAAAATGGCAATTCTTTTAAATACATTGGCCCCTTTAAAACCCGTCAACATTGGGCTTTTAGCAATATGTTGATATAGCGACTGAATTGAAGTTGAGCTTCGATTGATTTCAGCCTCTATTGCCTCGCGGTTATCTGCGAAATATCGTACTGCATCGGTAAAAGCTTTACGATATTCTGTGTTATTTGAGCGCATGGTGGATGAATCATAAAACCCCTCTGGAATACCAAACTCTGGGTAACCTTCATTCAATTTATTTTTTAATAGTGGATTTTTATCAAAGGCTTGGTGCATCGTTTTGCTATTTTCAAACAAAGTCACTGCGGCTGACATGGCTATGACGATTTCTTCCACCCGCTCATTATCACTAATGTCATCATCAACTCTATAAAGCGCTGAGCGGTGAGTAAGTGCTTGCTTAAATAAGCCATCGCGCAAATCATGTGCCTCAGAAAGCGCCTTTGCCAAGCGCAACGCATAGGCAGAGGGTAGTGCGCCTTTGTGCTTTTTAATGGCTTGATTTGATTCAACCATAAAACTTGGTAATTGCGCACTTAGCTGTTGTGAACTTGCAATATAAGCCAGCACTGCTTGCGCATCAGTTTCATATTTGCCTGTTACAGCTTGGGGGCTATTAAGCGTTAATACCTCTGCATTATTTTGCGCATTTTCTGTGTTATTGCCATACGCAATGAAGGGCGCAGAGGTGAAGCACCATATACTGAATGCAATAATTTGTTTTGCTGATATAAAGTTATTCATCGCTTTTATCTTTAATATTTTTTGAGTCACTCATATAAACCGTCACCGTATGAACCCCTTCAACCACTTTTGCCATACGCGTGTAATCTAGCGTATCGGCAGTGTCAGTTGCTTTGTGATAATTTGGGTTCCGATAAAACGAGGTGTCAGTAATCATCACTGCGGGCATATCGTGTAACCAATAGGATGCATGGTCAGAAAAATCTATGCCCGTCATCATTGCAGGAGCGCTAATGGATTCCACAGGAAATTCTGGGTGTGCTGATTGCATGACCATTTTCACCATTTTATTGGTGGGTGCGGCTGAAAAACGCCCAACAACGCCAATAAAATCGCCGCGTGTGGGGTAAAACCATTTGAGCAAACTGACTGGGTATTCTTGGCTATTTTCAGCTTCGTTATAGTAACCAATCATTTCTAATACAATCACCAACTCAGGCTGTATGCCAGCCTGCATTAGGCTAGCCACATGTTGGCGACTGCCCATGCTATCGGTTCTAAAATTAGGCGGCTCTTCTAAAGTATAAGCCACAATTTGCACAGGTATGGTGGGTGGTTTTTTGGCAAAAATTCGCGCTAATTCTAGCAAGCCCGCCACGCCGCTGGCGTTATCATCCGCCCCCATGGTGTCTTCATGCACATCATAATGCGCACCAATAATGATGGGCTTGGGTGGGCCATTTTCATAAGTGGCGGTGTAGTCAATTTTTGGCCCAAAATGGGCAATAATGTTATGAAACTTTTCGCTATCAACTTGATAACTTTGTATTTCTACGCGCTCAGTTGTTTTTTTGAATTCTGCCTGAATATAATTTGCGGCTAAATCCAGCGTTCTTACATCGCCAAAGTGGCGCGTTGCATACGTTACTGAGAGTTTTTCAACATCTGCTTTTAATCTTTCAGGGTCAGCCTCTGCTAAACCAGCAAATTTTAATTCACCTATTTCATGGTTAAAAGGCTGCTTTACCCAAGCACCAATCGCCACTGGCACAAGCAATAAACTCAATAGCGTGATGAGTAATGCCTTTCTCACGCGGTTTCCGCCATTTGTTTAAGCGTCACATAATCGGTTTTACCCGTACCCAATACTGGAATTTCTTCTACGCGGACAATTTTGCGGGCGATGGCAATTTCAGGCGAACCTGTATTTTTAGCCACAATTTGCAAGTCTTCACGTTTTAATTCTGGGTCTGTGGTAAATAAAATGATATTTTCACCGCGCCCTGCATCCTCTTGCGTGCTGGCCGCGTGTTGGTGTTCTGGTGCGGCCGTGTTGGCAATATGTTCAACCACTTCTAGCGACACCATTTCACCCGCAACTTTAGCAAAGCGTTTTACACGACCTTTAATATGAATATAGCCTTGTGCGTCTAACTCTACGATGTCGCCCGTGCTGTACCAGCCTTCTGATGGTGGATGCAACACCCCTGGGTTATCAAACAAGTAATAACCCATCATCACGTTTTCACCGCGCACATGGAGCAAGCCACCACTTTCAATTCCCGTAACCGTCTCTAGGCGATGCTCTAAGCCAGGCACAAATTGACCGACACTGCCATTTTTATTAGCCATCGCTGTGTTTGCTGAAAGCACCGGCGCGCACTCTGTTGCGCCGTAGCCTTCTAAAATGCGTATGCCGAATTTTTCTTGGTAGGTTTTGCGCACTTCTTCATTGAGCTTTTCTGCACCGGCAATCACCACGCGAAGTTTGTAAAAGTCATAAGGGTGTGCATATTTGGCATAGTTCGCCAAAAAGGTGCTGGTGGCGATAAATACGGTACATCCTCTATCGTAAATCACTTCTGGAATCACCTTATATTGTAAAGGTGAGGGAAAAATCACAGTTTTCATGCCGTTATATATCGTAAGAAGGGACGCAGTAAAACCAAAGGCGTGAAAAACGGGTAACACCAGCATCCACTTATCGGTGACGTTAAAATCTAATATCGCCATAATTTGCGAGATGTTGGTCAAAATGCTTTTATGCGAATGCACTACGCCTTTTGGCTTGCCTTCACTGCCTGATGTAAACAGAACAACGGCAGGTTCATCCGGCTTGCTGACCTCCATCGCCGCCCGTGGATAATGTAGGGCATAACCGATGAGCCAAGCACGATCAACCACGCCAAACTGCGCGCGTAAATCTTCTAAATATAAAATATTGAGGTTAGTTAAGCCTGCCACCACGCTTTCTAATTTGGCTGTTTCAATAAACTTGTGTGAGGTAATAATGGTTTTAATGTTGGCAGCAATACAGGCATTTTGCATACCTGCCGTACCTGATGTGTAATTAAGCATGGCGGGCACACGGTTAAACGCGCTCATACCTAAATATAGTGCCACTGTGTTAGTGATATTAGGCATCATGACGCCTACGGTTTCACCTGCATGACTGACTTTGGTAACAATACGGCCCAGTGCTAGGCTTTTTTTCAGCACATTTTGATAGGTTTCTTCTGTTTCGTTGATGTCTTCAATCAGCTTGTAGTTATCGCCAAATTTATCTTTAGCATCCAAAAAAGCCTCAAATAAGGTGCGGCTTTTTTGTGATTGAAACAGCATTTTTTGCATGACGCTACGCATGCCTTCACCCGCAATACGGCGGCGCTGTTTACCTGTAGGAAAGCCGTGATGGGTGGCTTTAGGCATCGCGATACTGGTGGTTGGCATGATGGTGAGCGTGACTTTAGGTAGCAATCTGCGCGGGTGATGACGGGTTAAGCGCCCAAAATAAGACTCTGCCGCGCCATCAATACGCACGGGCAGAATGTCGGCAGCCGTTTTGCCGGCCACAAAGCCTGGACCGTCATACACTTTCATCAGATTACCCGTTAAGGTGATGCGGCCTTCAGGGAAAATCACCACATTCTCACCCGCTTCAAGCAATTTAATGACCTTTTTCATCGCCAACGGGCTGGTGGGGTCAACCGCTAAGTAGGAAGTTAAGCGTAAAGCTTGCCTGAATGACCATTTTTTGAGTACCGAAGTATGTACAACAAAAGTTGCTTTTTTAGGTAAAAATAAACCAAGCAGCAGGCCATCTAAAAATGATTCGTGATTGGCAACAATAAGTAACCCATCTTCTTTAGGTACGTTTTCTAAGCCTCGCACCTCAACGCGAAACAAAATCTTGCAGATAAACCTCAATAACTTGGCTAGCATTTCAAGTCCCCCAACTTTTATGTTTTAGTTAACGATTAAAATTAAATTTCAGTTTCAATATAATGCAATACATTGCTAATGGCGTTAGTCATAAAGCCTTTATCCACCCAAAAATACACTTCTTTACCTATTTTTTCACTTTGCAGGGCGCCGCTTTCACGCAGTATTTTTAAATGATGTGTGACAGCAGTTCGGCTTAAAGTAGAGGCGGCGGCAATTTGCATAATATTCATGCGCTCACCTTTTTCAAAAGTCAGCAAAATGCGTTGCCGGTGCGCGTCGCCTAGGGCAATAAACAGCTGCGCGATGTTTTGCCACGCATCAGGAATCGTTTGAATAATTTTCATAACTATATAATTAGATATTTAGTTTTATCTGTCAAGTGTTTTTTAAAGTAATTTTGAATATTACACAATTATTCAAGAATTCTATATTTGTGAAAGGTGAAAGGTTTTTTTCTGCAAAATTAAAGTGATATTGCGCTTAAAAACGGACAGCGAAATGTAGTTGAATACGCCACTAAATTACACGAGAAAAAAATAATGCTCTGCGAGCCTTTGTTTATAAGGCTTCCAGAGCATCGAAAAAGGTTGGTCATTAAAACACGCAAAAAACGGGGTTTTTTACCCCGTTTTTGCTTTAACCCAAAGTGCGGATGACTTGCTTAAATGTTATAAGCGCGCTCACCGTGTGAGGTGGTATCCAAGCCTTCACGTTCTGCTTCTTCCGATACACGTAATCCAACAATCAAATCGGCTATTTTATAAGCGATGAATGCTGCAATACCTGACCAAATGATAGTGATGATGACGCCTTCGCCTTGAATCAAGACTTGTGAGGCTATTGAGAAATCAGCTTTACCAGTGCCACCCAAACTTGGTGCAGTAAATACGCCAGTTAATAATGCACCCACAATACCACCTACACCGTGCACACCAAATACGTCGAGCGAGTCATCGGCCCCCAGTATTTTCTTGAGGCCAGTCACACCCCATAGGCATAAGAAGCCGCCAGCAAAACCAATGATAATGCCACCCATTGGGCCAACTGAACCGCATGCAGGTGTAATTGCTACCAAACCTGCCACAGCACCAGATGCAGCACCCAGCATAGACGCCTTGCCTTTAGTGAAGGCTTCGCCAATTGACCAAGCCAATACTGCAGCAGCCGTTGCAAATAGTGTGTTGACTAGCGCTAAGCCTGCGCCACCGGTTGCTTCCAAGTTAGAGCCTGCGTTAAAACCAAACCAGCCCACCCACAATAATGCCGCACCCAGCATGGTTAACGTTAAGTTATGAGGCGTTAATGCTTCTTTGCCGTAACCAATGCGCTTGCCCACCATGTAAGCACCTACTAAACCAGCAACCGCAGCATTGATATGCACAACGGTACCGCCAGCAAAGTCTAATGCGCCTTGACCAAGCAAGTAGCCACCCGCACCCCAAACCATATGGGCGATAGGAATGTAGCTCAATGTGAACCAAATCGCTGAGAATAATAATACCGCACTAAATTTAATACGTTCAGCAAAAGAACCCACAATCAATGTAGCCGTTAAACCCGCAAAAATGCATTGAAAAGCAATGAAGACAAACTCTGGAATCTTAACGCCTGCAGTAAAAGTGTCAGACAGCGAATCTGAGGTAACCCCTGCCAAGAAAAGTTTACCAAAGTCACCGATGATGGGGCCTGACCCGCTACCAAATGCCAAGCTATATCCATAAACAGCCCACAATACAGAAACAAGTGAGAACACAACAAACACTTGCATCAAGACTGATAGCATGTTTTTACTGCGCACTAATCCACCGTAAAACAAAGCTAAACCTGGCACCATTAACACAACCAGAATAGTTGAAATCATCATCCAAGTGGTGTCGCCTTTGTCTACCGTTGGCGCCACCTCTGGCGCGGCCGCCTCCGCCGGCAACGCTTCGGGGGCTACTGTTTCAACTGGTGCTGCCTCAGCGGGTGTTGCCACCATTTCTGTTGGTGCAGCATCTACCACTGGGGCTTCTTCTGCCAATACATTTCCCGTTAAACCAAACCCTAGCATGGTTACTAATGCCAATGTCGAAAGAATTTTTTTCATGTTGATCCCCTTAGAGTGCTTCTGAGCCAGTTTCACCGGTACGAATACGGGTGACTTGCTCTAAATTAAACACAAATATTTTGCCGTCACCAATTTTTCCAGTAGCGGCAGATTTTTCAATCGCTTCAACGACTTGGTCTAAAATTTTGTCATCAATGGCAATTTCTACTTTTACTTTTGGTAAAAAATCTACCACGTACTCAGCACCACGATAAAGTTCAGTATGGCCTTTTTGGCGACCAAACCCTTTTACTTCTGTCACAGTGATGCCTTGTACACCAATTTCTGAAAGTGCTTCGCGCACTTCATCAAGCTTAAAGGGCTTGATAATTGCAGATATAAATTTCATGAGTGCCTCCTAAAAGTGCGAGAAAACTCGCACTAACGATTAAAAAGTTTTTTGTACAAATACAGTAAACTGCTCTTTAGCAATATTTTGGCCAGAAGCATCGGTGAAATCAGATTTCTTGCCGTCGGTATCGGTGTAGTATGCACCTATATTGATGCCGCTTTCCCATGATTTCGTGACGCCTAATTTCCAATCAGCATAATCAAACTGGCTATTGCCTTTGCCGGTAAAATCCTGGTAGCCAACATGCGCTACGCCAGAAAATCCGCTACCAAATGGCACTGCCAAATTTAACTCTGTATAAGTAGAGCCATCGGCATTATCAAAACCAAATGCGCCATCTGATACAACCGCAGAAACCTTACCAGAAAGCCATCCGTACGAAAGGCTGCCGTAAATTTCAGTGGTTTCAGCTTTTTTTGTGCCGCTAAATTTTCTACCAGGGTAAATGTATTGCAATAGTCCTACGTTGTAGCCAATGCCTGTTTCGCCAATCGTGTTAGCGTAGCCACCGTATAGGTCTAACTCCAGGCTCGAGCTTTTGTAGTAATCGCCATCCGTTAACCAGCTAATGTTTGAAGCCCAAGCACCCGCATAAAAACCGCTGGCATGGGTATAATCAACACCACCCTGAATAGCTGGGTCTTCACGTGTTTGTGTAAGGCCGCGAAAAATGTACTGGCTATATAAACCAACGTTGTAAGCAAAAGCATGTGGTGAAGCAGGAGCTGCGGCGACGGTCGCCTCAGGTGCGGCTTCATCTGCATGTGAAATTGCAGGTAATGTAAATACGCTTAGAACGGCTAGTGATAATAATGAATTACGCATATTGCTTCCCCTTGAGAACGTTGTAAAAATAAAATTGACTCACTACACTCTAAGCAAGGGCTGTGCCAATATAAATTTTGATTAAAATCAAACACTTATAATATTTACCTGTACGGACAGATTTATCTAAATAGATTAAAACCTGATAAACTACGCACTAAATACAAAGGAATCATTATGCTAAGTTCAGATAAATTAAATGAATTATCATTAAAAATCAAAGAGATAATTAGCAGCTCACCTTTGGGGGACGCTGAAAAAAACATTCATGCACTAGTTAAGGGCGCGCTCACCAAAATGGAACTCGTCACGCGTGAAGAATTTGACGTGCAAGCCGAGGTGCTAAGAAGCACCAAAGAAAAACTTAGCCAGTTAGAGGCAAAATTAGCTGAATTAGAAGCTCAGCAAAAAAAATAGCATGAGTTTAGCCGTTCTATATAGCCGTGCTTTAAGTGGTATGGATGCCCCTGAAGTGGTGGTTGAGGTGCATTTAGCCAACGGGCTACCCAGCTTTACCATCGTTGGCCTCCCTGAAGCTGAGGTAAAAGAGAGTAAAGACCGTGTGCGTGCAGCATTGCAAACCGCACAGTTTGAGTTTCCTGCCCGACGCATTACGGTGAATTTAGCCCCTGCCGACTTACCCAAAGAAAGTGGGCGCTATGATTTGCCAATTGCTTTGGGTATTTTGGCAGCCTCAGGGCAAATTCCAACCGAAGCATTATCTCGCTATGAGTTTGCTGGAGAATTGGCGCTAACAGGTGAACTCAGACCAATTAGAGGCGCACTGGCAATGGCATTTAAATCTTATAAAAGCGGGCGCGCATTTATATTGCCGCACGAAAGTGCAGCAGAAGCAGCCTTGGTTGCAGACGCGATAGTCTACCCAGCCAATACCTTGCTGGAAGTATGCGCGCATTTTACCGGCCGCACATCTTTGGTGCAGCTAGCGGCCAAGCGTCAGGTGGTCAGCCTACATTATCCTGACATGAATGAGGTCAAAGGGCAGTCTGCTGCTAAGCGCGCATTGGAAATTGCGGCGGCTGGAGGCCATAGCGTCATTATGAGCGGACCGCCAGGCACAGGTAAAAGCATGTTGGCAAGCCGCTTTGCTGGCATATTGCCGAGCATGGCAGAAGATGAGGCGCTAGAAGCCGCAGCACTTCAGTCTTTGAACGGTAACTATAAGTTAGAAAATTGGAAACGCCGCCCATTTAGAGCGCCACATCACACAGCATCAGGTGTTGCACTGGTGGGTGGCGGTGGAATACCCAGGCCAGGAGAAATTTCACTCGCGCATCATGGCGTATTATTTCTAGATGAATTACCAGAATTTGACCGCAAAGTGCTTGAAGTATTACGTGAGCCGTTAGAGAGTGGACATATCACCATTAGCCGCGCCGCGCGTCAAGCTGATTTTCCTGCGCAATTTCAACTGATTGCTGCCATGAACCCTTGCCCTTGTGGATATCTCGGACATTTTAATAATAAGTGCCGCTGTACACCTGACCAAGTTGCGCGGTACAAAGCTAAAATATCAGGGCCATTACTAGACCGTATTGATTTACATATTGAAGTCCCGGCGCTTAAAGAAGATGAATTAATTAACACGCTACAGAATGAATCTTCAGATTCGGTGAGAGCAAGAGTTGAAGAAGCGCGTAGCAGGCAACTTGCTAGACAAGGCAAGCCCAATAATTTATTGGGTACAAAAGAAATTGATCAGTATTGCGTGGCGGATGAGGTAGGGTTGCAACTATTAAAACAGGCTATCAGTCGTTTAAGTTTGTCTGCTCGGGCTTATCATCGTATTTTAAAAGTTGCCAGAACTATTGCAGATTTAGCCAATGAAAGTGCCATTAAACCAGCGCATATTGCTGAGGCAATACAATACCGCCGCAACGACAAGGCATAATTTACAACTAACTTTACTGAATAATAGACTTTTTTATTAAGTAGAATTAAATCAACAAAACGAGTAAAAATGAATTTCAATCAATTATCCCCAGTTGAATCCCAATTGCGCCAGTTATTAGAACAGCGCATCTTAATACTTGATGGCGCGATGGGCACGATGATTCAGCAATACAAACTGACCGAAGCCGATTATCGCGGTGAGCGTTTTGCCGATTTTAAAGCGCCAGCGGGCGAGCGTGAACTGTTTGTAAAAGGCAACAACGAGTTACTAAGCCTGACTCAGCCTCAGGTGATTCAAGAAATTCACGAAAAATATCTAGCTGCGGGTGCGGATATTATTGAAACCAACACCTTTGGGGCCACTAAAGTTGCGCAAGATGATTACCACATGGCGCATTTGGTGTATGAAATGAACGTACAATCGGCCAAGCTTGCCCGCGCCGCTTGCGATAAATACAGCACACCCGATAAACCACGATTTGTTGCGGGCGCGCTAGGCCCAACGCCTAAAACGGCTTCTATTTCCCCTGATGTGAACGACCCCGCCGCGCGAAATGTCACGTTCGATGAACTCATGAACGCCTATTTAGAGCAAGTACGCAGCTTGGTAGAAGGCGGTGCAGACATTTTAATGGTGGAAACCATTTTTGATACGCTCAACTGCAAGGCGGCCTTATTTGCCATCGAAACGTTCTTTGAAGAACATGGTAGCCGTCTGCCGATTATGATTTCAGGCACTGTGACGGATGCTTCTGGGCGTATTTTGTCCGGTCAAACCGTCACGGCATTCTGGCATTCGGTACGTCATGCCAAGCCGCTTACCATTGGTTTAAACTGCGCATTGGGCGCAACCTTAATGCGCCCTTACGCTGAAGAGCTTTCAAAAATCGCCGATACTTTTGTGTGCATTTACCCCAATGCAGGTCTACCTAACCCAATGAGCGACACGGGCTTTGACGAAACGCCCGATGTGACTTCAAGCCTAGTGAAAGAGTTCGCCACCAGCGGCTTTGTGAATATTGCGGGCGGTTGTTGTGGCACTACGCCACCACACATTAACGCGATATACGAAGCGATTAAAGATTTACCACCTCGCCAAGTGCCGACCCTTGCACCAATCACCAAGCTTGCAGGTTTAGAGCCATTTATCATTGATGAAAATTCACTCTTTATAAACGTAGGCGAGCGCACCAATGTAACGGGCAGTAAAGCCTTTGCCCGCATGATTATCAATGAACAGTATGAAGAAGCATTGAGTGTGGCGCGCCAGCAAGTAGAAAATGGCGCTCAAGTCATTGACATCAACATGGACGAAGGCATGTTAGATGCCGTTAAAGCCATGACGCACTTTTTAAATTTGATTGCCAGCGAGCCTGATATTGCCCGCGTGCCGATTATGATTGATTCCAGTAAATGGTCGGTGATTGAAGCGGGCTTAAAGTGCGTACAAGGTAAATCCATCGTCAACTCTATCTCGATGAAAGAAGGTGAAGCAGAGTTTTTACGTCAAGCCAAACTTTGCCGCCGTTACGGCGCGGCTGTGATTGTGATGGCGTTTGATGAAAAAGGCCAAGCCGACACTTACGCGCGTAAAATTGAAATTTGTAAACGCGCTTATGATTTATTGGTCGCGCAAGACTTTCCGCCAGAAGACATCATTTTTGATCCAAATATTTTCGCCATTGCCACAGGCATTGAAGAACACAACAACTACGCGGTAGATTTTATTGAGGCCACGCGCTGGATTAGGCAAAACTTACCGCACGCCAAAATTTCAGGCGGTGTTTCAAATGTGAGTTTTAGCTTTAGAGGCAACGACCCCGCGCGTGAAGCGATTCACACCGTCTTTTTATATCATGCCATCAAAGCGGGCATGACCATGGGCATTGTAAACGCAGGCATGATGGGCGTGTACGATGACTTAGCACCTGAGCTAAAAGAGCGCGTAGAAGATGTGGTGCTAAACCGCATTACCGACCCCAGCAATTTACTTGCGCCGACTGAACGCCTGATTGAAATTGCTGGCACGCTGGTAGCAGGCGGCAAAAAAGAAGCTGCGACTTTAGAGTGGCGGGGCACGCCAGAAGCACCGGTGCCAGTTGAAAAACGCTTGGCGCACGCCATGGTGCATGGCATTACTGAGTTTATTGTGCAAGATACCGAAGAAGCCCGTGCAGCAGTTGAAGCCAGCGGTGGCAGACCCATTCACGTGATTGAAGGCCCGCTCATGGACGGCATGAATGTGGTGGGAGATTTATTTGGGCAAGGAAAAATGTTTTTGCCGCAAGTGGTGAAATCTGCCCGCGTGATGAAATCTGCTGTAGCCCACTTAATCCCCTTTATTGAAGCCGAAAAAGCTGCAGAGCAGGCGCGTACTGGCGTAGTTGCCAAGCCAAAAGGCAAAGTGGTGATTGCCACGGTGAAGGGCGACGTGCATGACATCGGCAAAAACATTGTGTCTGTGGTGTTGCAATGCAACAACTTTGAAGTGGTGAACATGGGCGTGATGGTGCCAGCGGCGGAAATTTTAGCCATGGCAAAGGCTGAGAATGCCGACATTATTGGTTTGAGCGGCTTAATTACGCCATCGTTAGAAGAAATGGCCTATGTTGCCAAAGAAATGCAACGCGACCCGCATTTTCACAACGCAAAAACGCCATTACTGATTGGTGGCGCAACGACTTCACGCGCGCATACGGCGGTAAAAATCGCGCCCCATTACGATGGCCCAGTCATTTACGTGCCTGATGCTTCACGTTCAGTATCCGTGATGCAAAATTTGCTTACGCCAGAAAGCCGTGGTGCCTATTTAGCAGAGATTCAAGCCGATTATGCCAAAGCGCGTAGTCAGCATGCCAATAAAAAAGGCACGCCGCTACTCACTATTGCAGAAGCTCGTGCCAATAAGGCCAAACTGTCATTTACGGGTGAATTTGCACCTGTGAAGCCAAAGTTTATTGGCCGTCGCGTGTTTAAAAACATTGATTTAAGCCTAATCGCCAATTACATTGATTGGTCTCCCTATTTCCAAACATGGGATTTAGCTGGCAGTTACCCAGCCATTTTGACCGATAAAGTAGTCGGCGAAGCGGCCACTAAAGTCTTTAATGAAGCACAAGTGATGCTGAAAAAAATCATTGATGGACGCTGGCTCACCGCAAATGGCGTGATTGCGCTCATGCCTGCCAACACGGTAAATGATGACGATATTGAAATTTACACAGACGAAACACGCAACCAAGTGGCGTTTACCTATTACGGAATGCGCCAGCAAACCGTAAAACCCGTGATAGACGGTGTGCCACGCCCAAACCAATGTTTGGCAGATTTTGTTGCGCCGAAAGCCCAAATAGGCGAACCAAAGGTTGACGATTATGTTGGTTTATTTGCTGTAACCGCTGGCTTAGGCATGGAAAAACGACTAGCCCAATTTGAAGCCGCGCACGACGACTACAGCGCAATTATGTTTAAATCACTCGCTGACCGCCTTGCAGAAGCCTTTGCAGAATATATGCACGAAAGAATCCGCACTGATTTTTGGGGTTATGCAAGCAATGAAAAATTAGATGCCGAAGCCTTAATTAAAGAGCAATATCAAGGCATTAGACCAGCCCCAGGCTACCCCGCCTGCCCAGACCATACCGTTAAAACCGATATGTTCAAGCTATTACAGTGTGAAGAGATTGACATGCAACTCACCGATTCATTCGCCATGATGCCTGCCGCCGCGGTTTCAGGCTTCTACTTTGCGCATAAAGAAGCAAAATATTTCAGCGTGGATAAAATTGGAAATGACCAATTGGTAGACATGGCAAAACGCAGAAACCTGCCTAAAGAATATTTAGAGCGCTGGTTGGCGCCCAATTTAAATTAAAGATTGCTGATGAGAATGACAAGTAAATACGAGCCTTTGGCAAAGCATTTGGAAAGTCTACGCAAGAATGAAGTACGGCTATCGTTTGATGAAATAGAAGATATTTTAGGTGAGGAACTACCCAATAGTGCGAGAGTGCATCATGCCTGGTGGGCAAACTCACGTACTGATGACTCTCATACCTGGGCTCATCTTTGGTTGCAGACTGGTTGGGAGCGCACTGAATTTAGTTTGTCTCAAGAATGGGTGAATTTTAGAAGAATAGCGTATTACGAAATTAGCGATGAGAAAGCAATGGAGGGGTACGAGTATGATACAAAAATTATACTTCGTACTCGTAATGCTAGTTTAGCTAAAACAAGAAAAGCCCAGGATAATTTTACTTGCCAAGCTTGTGGATATCATCTTCGGGTTAATGAGTCTTATGTTATAGAAGTTCATCATATTGACCCACTTTCAGCAAGCGAGGAACGTGAAACTAAAATTAGTAAATTAGTTTCTCTCTGTCCAAACTGCCACCGAATAGCGCACCTAAGAAGTATTCCATATTCAGTAGAAGAAATTAAATCTATACTTAAAATTTCAAATTTAAACGCCTCTTTAAAAACATAGTGGCATTTAAAGAGCATGAATGTGAAGTTGCAAAGTAAATTCCGCGGCGCTTTGCTAGGTCTCGCCTGTGGTGACGCAGTCGGAACCTCAGTTGAATTTCGTAAGCGAGGTAGTTTCTCACCGGTAACCGATATGACAGGCGGTGGCCCATTTAATTTACCTAAAGGGTATTGGACAGATGACACCAGCATGGCTTTATGCCTAGCAACTAGCTTAGTTGAGCGCCAAGGTTTTGACGCAAATGACCAGATGCAACGGTATTGTCGCTGGCGTGATACTGGTTATTTAAGCAGTACAGGCAAGTGCTTTGATATTGGTATTGCAACAAATTTAGCGTTAAGTGATTTTAAAAAAACGGGTAATCCTTTTAGCGGTAATGCCGACCCTCGCAAGGCAGGTAATGGCTGCCTAATGCGGCTGGCACCGATTCCGTTATACTTTTATCCAGATTTGAAATTAACGGTTGAGATGGCTGGCGAAAATGCGCGAACTACGCATGGTGCGCTAGAGTGTATTGAAGCCAGCAAACTGTTTGCTGCCATATTGCATCAAGCTTTGAGTGGTGCAAATAAGCAGAATATTTTGCTTACACATGGCGTTGGCGATTTAGGCTCTGCTGGTTTGCAAGCCATTGCGCAAGGCGCGTATTTTAATAAACCCATAGACCAAATTAAAGGCAGTGGTTATGTGGTGGAGAGCTTAGAGGCAGCGTTATGGTGTTTTTACACCACAGAATCCTTTGAGCAAGCCATTTTAGCCGCCGCTAATTTAGGCGATGATGCAGATACAACGGCGGCAATTTGCGGTCAGTTGGCAGGCGCTTTTTACGGTGAAAATAACATTCCTAATCATTGGTTGAATGCCTTACACCAGCGCGAGATGATAGGTAATTTGGCAGAGAAGCTCCAAATAAATACACGCGACCAATCATTGATAGTCAATTGAAAAAACTAAGAAGGTATTAACAATGAGCCAACTCATATACCAATTTAAAATAACGCTGAATGATACGTTACCCGAAATCTGGCGCACCATTCAAGTGTCTGAAAATGATAGCTTTTGGGATTTACACGTGGCGATTCAAGATGCCATGGGGTGGCTAGATTATCACTTACATGAATTTAATTTTGTTGATCGTACAAGCAAAAACTTAATACGCATTGGCATGCCAGATGAAGAATTTGGCGATGCCAGTATTTTGTTAGGTTGGGAAGTGCGCATTAAAACGTACTTTGAAAAAGCAGGCACAATTGCGCGATATTCGTATGATTTTGGCGACGGCTGGGAGCATGAGGTTAAACTTGAAGCTATTCTGCCAGCTAATGCCGCTATTAGTTACCCTGCATGCATTGCTGGAGAACGCGCTTGCCCGCCAGAAGACTGCGGCGGCATACCTGGCTTTGAAGAACTTTTAGAAACCCTACAGCATGGCAATGCCAGTGAGAAAAAAGAGCTTAATCAATGGCTTAAAAATCACGCAAAAAATTACTTTCCCTACTCACCAGAAGCATTTGACCCACGTGCAGTTAAATTTGACGACCCTGAATTACGTTGGGCAAATGCCTTTAGTGCAAACTAATAAATAAATAGTATGACGGTGAGCGTATGCTATTTAAGGGTTAACTTCTAATTACTAATTTGATTTGCCCATTCCATAGTTTCAAGCTGAATTGCGAGTAAATCATTGGCGCTGATGCCTAGTTTTTCAATTTCAAGTTCTGCGGCTTTGAAATCACCTTTTTCAATCACGTCAGATAAAGATAATAGTTCGCCTAGCAAGCCTTCATGGCTTAACACGGCGCTTTTAATGTCATCTGATACGCCAATTTCTTCTAGCACCTGTTCTAGCGGTGTTTGCATCACAACATCGGCGAGCGATAACATGCCCACCATAAACGCTTGGTCGCTAAAGTTTGGTTGGTGATGGTCTATTTTCTTGGCAACCAATTCCATTAAGCGTGCGCGGTTGGCTACTTGTAGCATGAGTGTGCCACCAGCACTGCCATCAGGGGTTGCGTAGAGGAGCAGTTGTACCCAGCGCATGAGTTGTTTTTGGCCGAGCACGACAATGGCTTGGCGAATGGATTCAATTTTTTGTCTACCGCCGCCAATGCCCACAGAATTCACTAGTTTCAATAACCCCAGTGTGAGACTGGGGGTATCTTTAAACATGGTTTCTAATTTACCAAGGTTAACATCACCTAGCAATTCGCCCATCACGCGCATGAGTGTTGTTTGATGAGGCTGCGGTTTTTTACCTTTCAGCAAGGTTGGTTTGGCGAAAAAGAAGCCTTGGTAAGCGTCAAAATCTAAATCTTTACATTGTTGAAATAGTGCTTCTTCTTCAACTTTTTCAGCAATCAGTTTGGCGCTGGTGACTTTACGTAAAAACTTGATGATTTCAGGTAACTTAGCTACTGGTGTGATAGTTAAATCAATTTTGACGTAATCAATGAGTGGAAATAGTGCGTCATATTCTGAGCGGTATTCAAAATCATCAAGGGCAAGTCTGAACCCCATGTCTTTTAGTTGCTGGCAGCGTGCAATGATTTGTGCGTTAATTGGCACGTCTTCAAGTATTTCTAACACAATACGCTCAGGTGGCAGCAAGTTAACGGTTTCACTGAGTAGCAAGCTGGCTGAAACATTTAAGAACCCAAGTTTGTTACCCAGCACCTGTTCTAGGCCAAATTGACTCAGCGTGTTTACAATTACCGTAGAGGTGGCAAGCAAGTCATCACTGACATCCGCATCGTCTAAACTGGCTTTTGATCTAAACAGCAGTTCAAAGGCAATGATTTGTTTTTTATGATCTAAAATGGGCTGACGACCCAAAAAAATCTCTGCGGTATTCGCCAAGGCTGATACAGGAAGAGGTTGGTTCATAATTTTTTACTCCGTTTGGTTTAATGCACTCTGCCATTTGTGGCAAGGATGGCTTATCATACGACGTGTGGATTAATATCAATCGCGTCGTTAAGCGCTTAAGTGATTATCGGCAAGCAGGTTTTTTTCTTTAGTGTTTTTTCAGTTTTTTCATCAAAAAAAAGTACGTTTAAGAAAAAATTATTTTGAATGAAAGATATGACGCAAAAAAATTGCCATAATCCAACACATTTATTAAATTAAGCGCTTGTTATAAAAGGTTAAATTTTAAAGATGCATATTCACATACTGGGTATTTGCGGCACATTTATGGGTGGCATTGCGGTGCTGGCAAAAGCCGCTGGTCACAAGGTGACAGGCAGTGATGCCAATGTTTACCCGCCGATGAGTACCCAGCTCGAAGCGCAAGGCATTGCGTTGATTGAAGGTTTTGACCCAACGCAGACAAAATTAAACCCCGATATTTATGTGGTTGGCAATGTCGTGGCGCGCGGTAACGCGCTGATGGAAGAAATTCTAAATAAAGGCCTGCCGTATATTTCTGGCCCGCAATGGCTGGCGGAGAACGTGCTACAAGGCAAGTGGGTGCTGGCGGTGGCGGGTACACATGGTAAAACCACCACTTCATCCATGTTGGCTTGGATATTAGAGTATGCAGGCTTGGCGCCGGGCTTTTTAATTGGCGGTGTGCCTGAGAATTTTTCGGTTTCTGCAAGGTTACCGCAAGTTCCCGTGCAAGATAACAAAAGCATCTCGCCCTTTTTTGTGATTGAAGCCGATGAATACGACACAGCATTTTTTGATAAACGCTCAAAATTTGTGCATTACCGTCCACGCACTGCGGTATTGAATAATCTGGAGTTTGACCACGCAGATATTTTTGAAGACTTGGCGGCGATTGAGAAGCAATTTCACCACTTGGTTAGAACGGTGCCTCAGCTTGGTTTGATCGTGGCTAATGGTAAAGAACCAAGCTTACAGCGCGTGATTGAAAAAGGCTGTTGGACGCCTGTGGAAAAATTTGGCACGGATGACGACTGGCAAGCAGCGAATCCGCAAGGCAACGGCGCATTTGATGTGTTATTTAAAGGTCAGTTACAAGGGCATGTTGCATGGGATTTGCTTGGTGAGCATAACCGCATGAATGCACTTTCCAGCATTGCCGCAGCCCGCCACGCCGGGGTAGCCATTGAGACGAGCATTGCAGCACTTACCAAATTTAAAAATGTAAAACGCCGTATGGAAACCAAAGGCGAGGTGAACAAAATCACGGTGTACGATGATTTTGCACACCACCCAACGGCGATTGAAACCACTGTGGCAGGTTTGCGCGCCAAAGTGGGCAGTAATCGCATTATCGCGGTGTTAGAGCCACGCTCAAACACCATGAAATTGGGCGTGATGAAAGACGCGCTGCCCGCCAGCCTAAAAGAAGCTGATGTGGTGTTTTGCTATGGTGCAAATTTAGGTTGGGATGCTGCTGAAGCACTGAAACCGATTGCTAATAAAGCGAAAAGCTACGATGATTTGAGCGTGATGGTGCAGGCAATTGCAGAAATTGCCCAGCCAAATGATCATATTCTGGTGATGAGTAACGGCGGTTTTGGCGGTGTGCATCAAAAAATTCTGGATGCTTTAAAATTAAAATTTTAGGTCAATAGATTTTGGATAAACCTTTAATTTCTTCTCACCGATTATCAGCTGCTAAACTAAAAAACATTAGCGCGATGAGCATCGCCATTTGGGCCTCGGTCTTGATTCATGTGGTGATATTAAGCATTCATTTTGAGTCTGACATTAAAAAGTTTGCCGACCGTTTGCCAACGCTGGAAGTGTTGCTGGTAAATGCTAAAACACAAACAAAACCTGAAAAAGCGGATGTATTAGCGCAGGCCAATTTAGATCGTGGTGGCAATACTGACCAAGATCGAAAAATGAAAACGCCGTTGCCAGCCATTAAGCAGCAAAAAGCCGAGCTGACGGTTAAGCCAACCACTGAAGTAAAATCGGGTGCGCGTGCAGCTAAAAAAGCCGCTGAGGAAACCCAAGAAGAAAAACGCGTGACCGAGCTTGAGCAAAAAGCGCAAGAATTGCTGACGCAAATCAAGGCGACTAAACAGGTCGAGTCCGAATCTAAACAAGCTTCTACCGCAAAAGAATCAGAAACGGGTGACCAAGAAACGCCGAGCAAACTCAACTCATCCGATATGATTGCGCAAGCCATCGAGATTGATAAAAAAGAAGCGCTTATTGCTAAAAATTGGGATGACTATCAGAAAAAGCCAAAACGTAAATTTATTGGGGCGCGAGCCAAAGAATATAAATATGCACTTTATGTAGATACATGGCGGCAAAAGGTGGAACGTGTTGGCAACCTCAATTACCCAGAAGCCGCTAAAAATCTCAAGCTTTACGGAAACCTACAACTCACCGTTTCAATTAAATCTGATGGTACGCTAGAGTCCGTAGAACTCACGCGCAGTTCTGGCCACAAAGTGCTGGATGACGCCGCCAAACAAATTGTTGAACTTGCCGCGCCTTACGCACGCTTTCCTGATGATATTCGCAATGAAGTCGATATTTTAAGCATTACGCGCACCTGGACATTTACCAAAGAAGACAGCTTGGCGACCCAGTAAGGGTATGCGGACAGTATTGGCTAAACTTTAAAGTAGGATAAATAAACCGATGACCAGCCATTTTCAACATCACGTATTTTTTTGCCTCAACCAACGTGAAAATCATGAGGCCTGCTGTGCAGATAAAGGCGCAGAAGCTGCTTTTGACCACATGAAAGCGCGTATTAAAAAGCTAGGCCTCAATGGTGAAGGCAAAGTGCGTATCAATCGCGCAGGTTGTTTGGACCGTTGCAATGAGGGGCCAGTTTTGGTGATTTATCCCCAAGCCATTTGGTATACTTTTATTGATACTGAAGATATTGATGAGATTATCGAAAGCCATATACTCAACGGTAAAGTGGTTGAGCGGTTGGTGGTATAGACTGAAAAAAACACCTTAAAATTACTTATTTAAAACGGCTTTAAAACAGCACCTTTTGCGCCGAGAAAAAATTTATGCTCTGCGAGCCTTTATTTATAAGGCTTCCAGAGCATCGAAAAAGGTTGTGGCTAAAAAAGCCTGTTTTTTTGGATGATTAATTGGATGAAAAAGCGCTGTCAATATGCGCTTTTATTTTATCGGCCAGCAATTGTTTTTGCGTGGCATTGAGTTGCGGCATATGACTTTCACGCACGGCTTCACCCCAGTGCGAATTTGGAAAATGCTTGTCATGCGAAAAACGCGGAATCACATGCCAATGTACATGCGGCGTTTTGTTGCCCAAGCTCGCGAGGTTAATTTTATCGGGCAGAATCACTTCACGCACGGCGGTTTCAACCGCAAACACCACTTGCATCATCTTTGCCCGCGCAATTGGGGGTAAATCTGAGATTTCTTTCACGTGTGCAAGCAATTCTACGCGGCAATAGGCGGGGTAATCTGCGTCGTTCAGCAACACCACGCGGCAAAAATCATCCGCCCATAATGTTTCAAAGGGCGTTGGCTGGCAAAGGGAACAAGTTGTCAATTTAGGATGCCGCTAACATGCGGTCCAGAGTGAGTTTTGCGAGTTTTGCCACACGTTCAGGCACTTTGATTTGGTTTACCACTTTGCCATCGGCTAAGTTTTCTAACACCCAAGCCAAATGTTGCGGGTCAATACGCGCCATGGTGGAGCATTCGCACACCACATGGCTCATAAATTGCACTAGCTTGTTTTGCGGTTTCATTTGGTTGGCAAGGCGGTTGACTAAGTTGAGCTCGGTGCCGACCAGCCATTTGCTGTTGGCAGGCGCCTCGGTAACCGTTTTTAGAATAAATTCCGTTGAACCCACATAATCTGAATTTAAACATACTTCAAACGGCGCTTCTGGGTGCGAAATCACCAAGCCATCAGGATGTTGTGCCTTAAATTGCGTGATATTTTGCGGGCGGAACATTTGATGCACCGCACAATGGCCTTTCCACAGCAAGATTTTGGCATTTTTAATCTGCTCAACCGTTAAGCCGCCAAGTGGCTGGTCAGGGTCCCAAACAGGCATCTGCTCGAGCGGAATCCCCATTTTATGTCCGCTCCAGCGGCCTAAGTTTTGGTCTGGAAAGAACAAGACTTTTTCGCGCTGCTTAAAGCCCCACTCTAAAATTTTAGGGGCATTGGTGCTGGTGCAGACGATGCCGCCGTGTTCGCCACAAAAAGCTTTAAGGTCGGCAGCAGAGTTGATGTAGGTAATGGGCGTGATGGTTTCATCAAAATTCAGCACTTTATTAAGCTCGCGATAACTGCGCTCAACCTTGGCTAAGTTGGCCATGTCGGCCATTGAGCAGCCTGCGGCAAGGTCGGGCAAAATCACAATTTGCTCAGGACGGCTTAATATATCGGCCACTTCCGCCATAAAGTGCACGCCTAAAAACACAATAAATTCAGCATCTAAGCTTTCACAATAACGTGAAAGCTTGAGCGAGTCGCCCGTGTAATCGGCATGACGATAAACGCTTTCATTTTGATAGTGATGACCGAGAATGACAAGGCGTTTGCCCAATTTTTCGCGCGCAGCAATAATTCGGCGCTGGCAATCGGCATCATCTGCCGCCTGAAATTTTTCAAATTTAATGGTTGAAGTTTGCATAGTGTTGTTTTAAACCACTTAAATATTTAAACAAGGCTTTATTTTACAGCGTGCGTTGATGTCTTTCACCTAATCTTTTCAGTGCATCAACATTAGTCCAAGAAAAAACGCGTTGCGCAGCTTCGCGCCAATCCACCCATTCGTAACGCACATGTTCGTCTGGTGCTAATTGGATAGGCAAGGGGCTAGGAAGTTGCAAACCAAATAAATGCTCGCGATTCTCAACCACCCCAGGTGCATAGCGGTGCCGCCAGTGCGGATAGATTTCATATACATTCGAAGCCTGCCAATCTTGAAAGTCGTAATCCAGCGCATTGAGGCCTGTTTCTTCCTTCACCTCACGAATCGCGGCCTGAAAAGGGGTTTCGTCACCTTCAACGCTGCCCGTCACCGACTGCCAAAAACCCGCCTTATCGGCGCGCTCCATCACCAGCACTTGAAAATCTGCTGTATGAATAAGCACCAAGGCTGAAACGGGAATTTTAAATTTTTTCATGATGTTGGTGAAGAGGGAGTGGATTCAAACCGCTTTATTTAATTTTAATCACAGTACCAACAAAATCGCTTCAGCTAAACATGATTAGCGAGATTTAAATTTTTTTACTAGCTTGCGTTAAGTTCTTTGGGAGTTGAAAAATCACATTTTCAACCACGCCTTGTAACTCTTGCACATTCGCCGCACCCAAACTTTGTAGTTTGCTAATAACATCTTTCACTAATATTTCAGGGGCTGAAGCCCCGGCAGATACGCCAATTTTCTTTTTACCGGTGAGCCATTCAGGGTTAAGGTGGCTGGCATTATCTACCATGTAGGCTTCTATGCCCTGATTTTGTGCTACTTCACGCAGGCGGTTTGAATTTGAGCTGTTGGGCGAACCCACGATGATGACTAAATCACAATCTTTAGCCATTATTTTTACAGCGTCTTGGCGGTTTTGCGTGGCATAACAAATGTCATCACTTTTTGGAGCGCGAATCGCCGGAAAACGCGCTTGCAATGCGTCGATGACCTTTGCTGCGTCGTCCATGGAGAGCGTGGTTTGTGTGACGTAAGCCAATTTTTCAGGATTGATTACCTGTAAGGCAAGTACATCATCGGGTGTTTCAACCAAATACATGCCCTGCTCTGCCTGCCCCATGGTGCCCTCAACTTCAGGGTGACCTTTGTGACCTATCATGATAATCTCTAAGCCAGATTTACGCATTTTTTCAACTTCAATATGCACTTTGGTCACCAGCGGGCATGTAGCATCGTAGGCGGTTAAGCCGCGTGCTTCGGCCTCAAGGCGTACCGCTTTTGAAACGCCATGGGCGCTAAAAATAACGGTGCTGCCCGCTGGGATTTTATCGAGTTCATTGACAAAAATGGCGCCTTTTTTACGCAATTCATCCACCACAAACTTGTTGTGCACAACTTCATTGCGCACATAAATGGGTGCGCCAAATTTTTCTAGTGCCTGCTCTACAATAATAATTGCGCGGTCAACCCCGGCGCAAAAGCCGCGCGGGTTGGCGAGTAAAATATCTGCTTGGGTATTTGCCATATGCTCTTTTTGTTCATCAAATTTAATGTCGGGCAATGCTAATCATTCAACTTTCGTTGCCAAACCGCGTTGCGCATAAAAAATAATTCGTTATATATCATATATATACCACCTCATTATTTATTTATTTGCGCCTTGTTTGGCTTAGAATTTTGAATGATTAACAACACCCTTACGGTATAATGCGCATATTAACCTAAATAACACACGAAAACATGAACAATTCAGCCGTTAAAAACACTGCAACCCTACTGATTACGTGCCCTGATAGCAAAGGCCTTGTGGCAGCCATTGCAGAATTTTTATATCAGCATAATGCCAATATTTTACATGCTGACCAACATCAAGATGCCGAAAATAACCTGTTTTTAATGCGAGTTGAGTGGGATTTGACAGGGTTTTCCATGCCCATCGCAGATTTTGAACAGCATTTCACCGCCATTGCCGCGCGTTTTAATATGGAATGGCAACTGAAACTCTCAAATAAACCAGTGCGCGTAGCGATTATGGTGTCGCAATACGACCACTGCTTGGCTGATTTGTTGCACCGCCATAAAAATGGCGAGTTAGACTGTGAAATTCCACTCATTATCAGCAACCATCGCGATACTGAAAGTTTGGCAAATTTTTACGGCGTCGATTTTCACTATATTCCAGTAACTAAAGATAACAAAGCCGCTGCAGAAGCCCAGCAGTTTGCATTATTTGAGCAGTATGCCATTGATTTAATTGTACTTGCACGATACATGCAAATTTTATCGCCTGATTTTGTAGCGCGCTATCCTAAGCAAATTATCAACATTCACCACTCATTTTTACCTGCGTTTATTGGTGCGCGGCCGTATCATCGGGCCTTTGAGCGCGGCGTTAAGCTTATTGGCGCAACCAGCCATTATGTGACTGAAGTGTTGGATGAAGGGCCGATTATTGAACAGGATATTGACCGCATTTCGCACCGCGACCAAGTGGAAGATTTGATTCAAAAAGGCCGTGATTTAGAGCGGATTGTGCTTTCAAAAGCGGTGCGCTGGCATATTGAAAATCGTATTTTATTGTATGCAAATAAAACCGTGATTTTTGACTAAATTTGTATCAAACCTTTTGAGATGCTCTGCGAGCCTTGTAAATAAAGGCTCGCAGAGCATCAAAATTTCCTCGGCGCGCTATAAGGCTTAAATTAACAATTTATTAGCGTCAATTTTTGAGCAAAAAACTAAACTTTTGGCAGCGTATTCTCTAGGGCAAATAAATCTGCCACCGTTTCACGTTTGCGAATCAAATGGCAAGTCTCGCCATCCACCATCACTTCGGCGGCACGTGGGCGCGTGTTGTAATTGCTTGCCATGCTCATGCCGTAAGCTCCGGCAGACATAATCGCCAGCAAATCACCTTCTTCAAGTGCTAGTGTTCTGTCATGGCCGAGAAAATCGCCACTTTCGCAGACTGGGCCCACAATCTCGTATGAAATTGCAGGGGTATTACGCGGTGTCACCGCTTGAATTTCATGGTAAGCGTCATAAAGCGCTGGGCGCATCAGGTCGTTCATGGCCGCGTCTACAATCGCAAAATTCTTGCTCTCTGTTGGTTTAAGATATTCAACTTGAGTGAGCAAAATCCCCGCGTTACCTACCAATGCGCGGCCAGGTTCAAACACCAGTTTAACCTGACGCTGACCAAGCTTTTCTTGCATGGCCGCCGCGTAGGCGCTAAATTCCGGGGGCGTTTCATCACTGTAGCAAATACCAATACCACCGCCGGCATCAATGTGCTGAATATGAATACCATGTTGCTCAAGCGCATCAACCAGCGCTAACACGCGGTCAAATGCATCTAAAAAAGGCGATAACTCGGTAATTTGCGAGCCGATATGGCAATCCACGCCATGAATCGAAATATTGGGCATGTTTGCAGCTTCTAGGTAGATGTTGAGCGCATCCTCATATGCCACACCAAATTTATTGTTTTTTAGCCCGGTAGAAATATACGGATGCGTTTTTGCATCCACATTCGGGTTCACCCGTAATGAAACAGGCGCCACTTTGCCCATTGCGCCCGCCACAGTGTTCAGCCGAACAAGCTCGCTGCGAGATTCCACATTAAAGCAAAAAATACCCGCGTTCAGCGCCGCCTGCATTTCAACAGCCGTTTTACCCACGCCTGAAAATACAATTTTTTTCGGGTCGCCACCCGCCGCCAACACCCGCGCCAATTCGCCACCAGACACAATATCAAACCCCGCGCCTAAACTTGCAAACAAGTTAAGAATCGCCAAATTAGGGTTAGATTTCACCGCAAAACACACCAAATGATTACTGCCCTTAAAGCCAGCGTTAAAGCTTTCAAACGCATGTATGAGCGCGGTTTTTGAATACACATAACAAGGGGTTGAAAAGCGCTTGGCAATATCGGTGAGCGCTACATCTTCAGCGAATAACGCATTGTTTTTAATAGTAAAAGTATTCACGGCAAAGGCTTAAGAAATATGAAAATGGGTCGTAATAAATGAGCGGATATTATTTTTCGGCCGGCTGTGGATATTGCTGCTCAGGAATATACAAAGGCCCTTTTGTGCCGCAACCACTAGCAACCGCACATAAAGCGGCTAGTAACAATAAATAAGCAATATTTTTGTGCATAGCAAACAGCCCTGCCGGTAAAAAGTAGAAGTGCATTTTAACATTCAATAAGCAAGGTAAATGATTCTTCACAGACAAAATTTAACTATAAACGCTAATAAAAATACAAAAAACAACCGCTTATCGCGCAAAACAAACCGATTATCAGCTACTGCTAGACATA
>JAKQTB010000163.1 GCA_029569495.1 Pseudomonadota bacterium
CAACATAAAGGCTACCCAACGGCGGCGCATTTAGCGGCACTGGCGGTACATGGGATTTGTGCGGAGCATCGGTTGAGTTATGCGCCGGTGAGAGCTTTAATTGAAATTTGATGGGATAGGCATTTTATAGAACGCGCGTAACAGCAACTAATAAATGAGGTCGTTCATTTTGAAGGGCTTTTTCAAGCAGGGTATATTGAGTTACCGTTAGCGCAACACAAGCAATTTCTCTGCCGAGCAAAGTTTCATATGCACAAAGACGTGCGAGACCTGTGGTTTGGGTATTCTTGAGGTGTTGATGTATCCTAGCACCCAGCATTTTATCTTTCCCCCAATATAGTGGATAAATATCTTCACTTAATGGACGCCACTCTTGAATGTTACTGAGTCGCGTACTTTTCTTTTTTATAGCTTCATCAAAAACCTCATTAGTCGCACCTGATTAACTCACAACCAATTGATTTAATTGGATAATAGTTAACTTTTAGTGGTTTCAATTTGCCAGAAATGCGATAATAACACTTTGATTTCTTGCAAATTTCAGAGTGTTTTATGGGCCCTAAACATCCGTCTCCAGCCTCCGGTGAGTTGTTTCAGCAAGTACTTACCGAGTTGATTAATCTTGAACACCCCTTAGTCAAGCTCGCCGCTTTAATTGACTGGGAAGTCTTTCAAACACAATGGTCTGGGTTCTTCCCTTCGAAGACGGGTCGTCCTGCCACACCACCACGGTTGATTGCAGGCTTGCTGTATCTGCAACACACCTTTGCTTTGTCTGATGAAGCACTCCTCTGGACTTGGGTAGAGAATCCCTATTGGCAGCATTTCTGCGGTGAGATCCACTTCCAACATGAACCGCCAATCGACCCGTCCTCACTGACGCGCTGGCGCAAGCGTCTCGGTGAAGCCGGGGTTGAACGCTTGCTCAGTGCAAGCATAGACGCTGCGCGTCGCGGCAAGGTCGTCAAAGAAAAGAGCTTTGACAAAGTAATCGTAGATACCACCGTCATGGAAAAAGCCATTGCCTTCCCAACGGACAGTCAGCTGCTGGAGAAAGGCCGCCAGCACTTAGTCAGGTTGGCCGAATCGTTAGGCATTGGCTTAAGGCAGAACTACAACCGTGAAGCGCCAAGGCTCGCCGCCCAAGTCGCACGCTATGCCCATGCTAGGCAATATCGCAGGATGCGTGCCGTGCTTAAAACACAGCGCACCCTCCTAGGTCGTGTATGGCGTGATGTGCAGCGTAAGTTGAACGGTGAACAATTGAACATGGACACTGTAAAAACAACACTCGCCAAAGTACAGCACCTGCTCAACCAGCAACGCACCGACAAAAACAAACTCTACAGCCTGCATGCGCCTGAAGTTGAATGCATTGCCAAAGGCAAGGTGCGTCAATCCTATGAGTTTGGCGTGAAAGTGAGCATTGCAACGACGCATAAAGAAGGCTTGGTAGTGGGCATCAAGAGCATGCCAGGTAATCCGTATGATGGGCATACCTTACCCTCGGCAGTCGAGCAGATCGCCATGCTGACCAATCGCCCACCCAAGGCGCTGTTTGTGGACCGGGGCTACCGTGGCGTTGAAGTCCCTAACGTCACCATCTGGCGCAGTGGGCAAAAGCGTGGCGTGACGCCCAGTATCAAAAAAGCGATTCACCGCCGCAGTGCCATAGAGCCAGCGATTGGACATATGAAGAATGATGGAAGATTACGGCGCAACTGGCTTAAAGGGACTTTGGGAGATGCACTACATGCCATGTTGTGTGGCGCAGGTCACAACTTACGGATGATTCTGAGAGCCATCCGGCTTTTTTACGGCCAGTGTTTTGCAAGGCTACTGCTAATGTTAGTCGCTGCTATACAGCAGCATTTGAATACAACTCAGTTCAAATCTGCTTGAACTGAGTTGTTCAGGGGCGACTAATTACTGATTCACGCCAATAAAAAAGCCTGCATTCCGCAGGCATTTTTACTACTTAAACATAGAATTATTTAAGTTTGGTTTCTTTGTATAGCACATGTTTACGCACCACTGGATCAAATTTCTTGATTTCCATTTTGCCTGGCATCGTACGTTTGTTTTTAGTCGTTGTGTAGAAGTGCCCAGTACCAGCACTAGACTCTAATTTGATTTTTTCGCGCATGCTATATGCTCCTAGTTTTTCTTACTTAGATTTTCTGACCAGCAGCACGCATTTCAGCAAGCACGGCATCAATGCCATTTTTGTCGATAGTGCGTAGGGCATTGTTAGTAATGCGCATGCTTACCCAGCGATTTTCGCTTTCAACCCAAAATTTGCGGTTTTGCAAATTAGGTAAAAAACGACGTTTTGTTTTGTTTTGTGCGTGAGAAACATTGTTACCCACCATCGGCTTTTTGCCAGTTACTTGACATACACGTGCCATAATTCATCCTTAACGCTTGCTTAAATGCTGTGCTTTTTTAGAAAGACCGCAATTATAGTACGAAAGCGATTATTTTCTCAAGGAAAATATGCGTTAAATTGATTTAATTACATCATTTTAAGCACATTTTGCCGTTTAGTGCTTTCCTGTGCTACCAAAGCCGCCTTCGCCGCGTTCAGAAGATTCAAAATCGTCCACCACGTGAAACTCAGCCTGCATCACAGGCACAATGACAAGCTGCGCGATGCGTTCCATCGGGTTGAGTTCAAATGCGGTATTGCCACGATTCCAGCAAGACACCATGAGTTGGCCTTGGTAATCAGAGTCAATCAGCCCAACCAAGTTGCCAAGCACAATGCCGTGCTTATGCCCAAGACCTGAACGTGGCAAAATCAATGCCGCATAGTAGCTGTTATCAATATGGATTGCCATGCCCGTTGGAATCAGTGTTGTCTCTCCTGGATTCAACGTAATCGGGCTGTCAATACACGCACGTAAATCGAGCCCTGCTGAGCCGGGCGTAGCATACGTTGGAAACTGGCTGCGAATACGGTCATCTAAAATTTTTAAATCGATAAGCACTGACATAAAACGTACACTTTTTGAGAAATGATTGAATGCGCTATTAAACACTAATTTTGCTTAATAAAAAAGCCAGTAAGGGTTACTTACTGGCTTAATCTGAATGACTTTAACGCGATTCTAAAATTTATAGTTAGCGCTTAGCCCCAACAAGTAATTTCTATCAGCTGCGGGTTCAAAGAAGCGCTTGTTAACATCACCAACGCGGACTGTGCCAATATATTCCTTATCAAACATATTTTCCACGCGAAGATATTCACTTAAGCGCCAATTTCCGAGATTTTGCTCAAAACCAGCGCGCAAGTTGAAAATGGTGTAAGAAGGTGCAGTATCTTCATTTTGGTCATTTACGTAAACCTTGCTATTGTGGCGACCTTCAAAAGCAGTACTAAAGCCTAAAGGCGCATATTTCCAAGCAATTTCTCCATAAACTTGCGTTTTGTAAGTTCCTGGTATTTTGTTCCCAGAATCTACTGGACCTGCAGTACTGGTAAAGTCAGAATCAAACTTGGCATTCAATAAGGAGTATGAAAAATAAGTAGAAATGTTATTATCGAATTTAGTATCGATAGAAAACTCAGCCCCTGTTCGCTTAGTTTTACCTGCATTGCTGTATACATTTCTACCAGCGTTGCTTGCGCTAATGATTAATTCATCCTCTGTTGTAATTCTAAATAAGTTTAAGTTGGCCTGGGTATTATCGCCAATAAATGCTTTTGCACCTAATTCGTAATTACGACTTTCGCTTGGTTTTAAACTTAAATTTGGTGTAGCACCAACAGCGGTTGAGTTATAGGCCGCTTCAATAAAAGTTGGCGTTTCGAACCCTCTGCCATAGTTAGCATAAAGATTAAAAATCGGAGTTACTTTCCAGACAACACCAATCACAGGAGTTGTTTTTTGATATTCTACGCTACCACTATTATCACCAATTGCGCTGGTGCCAG
Source organism: Pseudomonadota bacterium (assembly GCA_029569495.1). Lineage (GTDB taxonomy): Bacteria > Pseudomonadota > Gammaproteobacteria > Burkholderiales > Methylophilaceae > Methylotenera. The sequence goes on from JAKQTB010000163.1 coordinate 3,938, forward strand.
TAATGAAGTTATCATTAACTTCTAGTTTAACTTTGGTATGTCTAGCACCTGCGTGAATATCAACATTGTCTAAAACAGACAGCTTACCTTGAATATATTGGTCGAAGTTTGTCGATATATTATCTTCATCGCGATTTAGCCCATAATTGGTATTATTAGGGATGTTAGTTGGTCTTTTAATTCCATTAACTGCGTTGATATCACGCCTTGCGTCCTTTGATTTTCCGTAATTTAAACCTGCACTGAAATTGTAAGGACGATTTAATAAGTTGCCGTTATTATCCCAACGCAAATCTGTGCCCCAAAAATCGCGAGAGATTTCGCTGGCGCGGCCATTTGCATTTACAGGTGGAGATGAAGGCAGTGAAAGATACTGTTCATTTTCCCGTGTACCAACATATGTCATTAAATTAATGGCGTTATTTTCACTAAATGCATGTGATAAATTAAAACCAGCCTGCGTGTGGCTTCGATATACGCGGGTATTTGAGGCGACAGCACCTACACCAGCAGAGGTTGGTTCAGAAAATGCTACGGCGCGGGTTAAGCCGAGTGGATCTTGTGCTTTTTGATCAAACCAATTAACAAGGGCAGTCAGTTTTGTGGCTTCACTGATATTAATTTTGAATTTAGCAGTAGCTGCTTCTTTCTTACCTGCACCATGGTCGCGATAGCTGTCAGTTTCAAAGTTGGAAACATTAAGTAAATATTCAATATTTTCTGAAGTGCCGGCGGCATTTAAAACTTGGCGCTTTGTATCATCACTCCCAAACATCACCGTACCACCAACCTCAAGTGTTTCAGGTGCATCTTCAGATAGCATTTGAATAACACCGCCTGATGAGTTGCCATAAAGCGCTGAAAATGGACCACGCATTACTTCAATGCTCTTAATCGCTGATAAATCAACAATACCTGGCTGGCCTTGACCATCTGGCATGGTTAGTGGAATGCCATCTACGTAGACTCTAATACCTCGCACCCCAAAGGCAGAGCGAGAGCCAAAGCCTCGACTTGAAATTTGTGGGTCTTGTGCTTGATTATTGCGGTTTTGTGCCGTAATGCCAGGAACACGAATTAAACTCTCAGAAAGCAACATTTGTAGTTGACCGTTTTGAATATCTTCTTTATCAACAACATCAATGGCTACAGGTAAATCAAAACTGTTTTGCTCATTTTTCGTGGCTGTCACAACAACAGGAGCAAGGTTGATTACATCTTCTGCATATGCTTGTGGTGCAACAATAGCTGCAATTAACAAAAATAATTGTTTTCTTTTCATGGTGATTGGGTAACTTAATGTTTTAGGAAAGGCTGAATGCTATC
>JAKQTB010000215.1 GCA_029569495.1 Pseudomonadota bacterium
ACAAAGCGAAAAAGTGAATACCCGCCCAATATCAGTGTGGCGGCCACCAAAAAAATTAAAAACTGTTCTCTTGCTGAAAATTTTTCTATTGCCATTTAAGGTTTCTCCACTGCAGTACTTGTTGGTGAAGCTTCACTAACAACTGTCTGACTTGCGCTGACAGCAACGTCAACTGCCGCACCCGAAACACTGATATTCTCATTGGCAGAAAGCGCTTGTTCAGATACTTGCTGGTCTTGGCTGAAATCGGCCTCTTGTGCCAACTCTTCGTTTGCTATTGACTCTCTAAGTGCTTTCCATTCTTCCTCAGATAAAGCTGTTGCGTTAAACTCAACCTTATAACCCATTAATCCTAAGCGACCAATTGATTGCGCGATGTCGATATCTCTGATTTGATACCCCAATGGATTCACCGCAGTTTGCAAATTTTTAATGAATAAATTTGCTGATTTATCCGTTAATGACCAAGCGGATATATGAAATCCTGCTTGAGGATCTTCACTAAAGTGATTCAACACCAGGTCATTAGGCACTAATTTTGTTAAATTAACTAATAACGAGGAAACCATCTCGTTTCTTTTTGGTAGTGTGGTAGTTAATAATTCCGTCATATCTATAACAGATTTATTATTATTATTAAGGGTTTTGATTTGCTCTTTTAGCTTTTTAACTTCATCAATTTTTGCTTGAATTTTAGCTTCTTCAGCTTTAATCCTGTCCACCTCTACTTGTAACTCATCATTTTCAGATGAGATCAAACTTTCTCTCACTTTTTGCACACTCTCCACAATACCCACAGTAAGCAACAATACTAAAAGCGCCAGCACTGCGCGTACAGCAACGTTTTGCAAAAGCGGTGGTTGAGGTTCTTGCACTGAAACGCCGGTAATTAAACTGGCGCCTTTCATACGCATGATATGGCGGGCCACCCCAAGCATGCCTAGAGTAGTGTGACCTGTTTGGTTAAGCGCATCATTTTGCAGCGCCATTGCCGGCCTATTAATAACATGTTCTACACTGTTACTTAGCTTTATGGCTTCAGCTTGATTTGCAGATGCAGAATCTGCCAGCACGATATTGAGCAAATTTTCTTGCTCAAGCACATGAAATGCCTCAGCAATATTATTAAGTGTGCTTTGTGCACTATTGGGCAGCACGTGCAGGCCATGCACTTGATCCCCCACCAAATATACCCCCACCACACTTGACGGCGTAACCTCAATCAACAACTGGTGTGAGTCCACTTTGGATTGAGTATTAAGCAAGCTGGCAGCAGATCCAACTAATGGGTAAATTGCGCTGAGTTTAATGTCTTGCGCAGTGAAGGCGGCTTGCCATTGTCGTAAAAGCGTTTTATTAATAGCGCTGGTCAGCCAGTGGTGCATATTTCGAGGGATATCTTCCACCAATGCCAGGCCTTGAGCAGACCAACCGCATTGAATATCTTCACTCGAGGTTTTAAAGCAAGCTTGGCGGTCTAAATAACTCTTAATGCGAGCAAGGCTAATATAGCCTAAGCTATCTGCCACCTCGCCAAAACGCTTATGAACGGATGACGATGAAATGTAATTGTTGGATTGCGTGTTATTAAGTTCAGCTTGGTGGCTTAAAATATCTTCAACTTGTTCATCGGTGAGCAATCCCTGTAACACCAGTAAACGGCCAATGGTTAGGCTGCCCAAATGCTGGTTAATGAGCGGCTCTAATTCATATTGAATTTGGTCGGCCAATTGCTTAGGCGCCAATTTATTTTTAGCCGCAATAGGCAACTCTAGCAGCGCCATCATCACAGCCGGGCTTAGTAATGCGGCGTGCTTGCCAGCCCAACCCTGCACACGCACTTGAGCCACCACCTCAGCCACCGCTGCACTAAAATCAGGGTTATCAGAGCGCGTTTCATGCGTTACTACTAAATCTTGACCTTTACGGGTAATGACCGCCGCTTTCAGGCCGTTAAAATCTGACTCGCAGACTAAAACTGAAGTGACCTTATTAAATAAGGGGATTCTTTCAAAGAAATCATTCAAATTCATGCGGTGGGCTTTTCCTAAGGGGTATTCCAATG
>JAKQTB010000231.1 GCA_029569495.1 Pseudomonadota bacterium
CCTTTATTTATAAGGCTTCCAGAGCATCGAAAAAGGTTGATGTGAAATCTTGGCTAAAAAATGCCTTTTTTATTTCAAATTAACGCTATAATTCGGTCTTGTTGTCAGGTGTCAAATTTGTGTTCTTGCAAATTTGGTGAAACTGGGAAATAGGTGCGTTTTTATCTCGATATAAAAATTAGTCCTATGCTGCCCCCGCAACGGTAAGTGATTTAACGCTTTGCAATTTGCCACTGAATTTTTTGAAAATTTGGGAAGGCGCAAAGAATATCGTCACAAGTCCGGAGACCGGCCTCGCAACTTAAAGAGTTGAAAATACCGCGGGGTGACGGTGTTCAGGCGCGGCGGTTTCATTCGCTACCGTTTTGTTCATGTTTGTTCCCTGAAGTATTTTCTATTGATGAATCTCGTATGCGGGGACGCATGCGCAATCAGGAAAATAACATGAAAAAAACCATCATTGCCAGCCTAATTGGTGCGGCTTTTACAACACCCATTTATGCAGCAGATGCCGTTAATTTTAACGACATCATTGTCACTGCCTCCCGCACACCACAAACCCGCGAGGCGCCTGTAGCGGACGTTAGCGTGATTGATGCTGAAGAAATTCAACGTGCCGGACAATCCACATTAGTCGAGATACTCGCCCGCCAACCTGGTATTGAAGTTACCAGTAGTGGCGGCGCAGGAACCATTTCCAGCATTTTTATGCGCGGCACTAACTCTGGTCATGTGGTAATTTTAATTGATGGGCTGCGAATTGATTCAGCTACATTGGGGTCGGTTGCGCTCGAAAACTTGCCTGTTGCGCAAATTCAAAGCATTGAAATTTTACGCGGCCCCGCATCTAGCCTTTATGGACAAGATGCGATTGGCGGCGTCATTCAAATATTCACAAAAAAAGGCTCAGGCGATATCAAGTTCAATGCCAATCTGGGCTATGGTCGCTATAACACCAAAAGAGCTGATGCAGGCGTCAGCGGCGGCATTGGCGATACCCGCTTTGCATTAAATGTATCAAGCCTTAATACCCATAGTTTCTCATCCATCGACACTCAAAATAGTAACTACAATGACGATGATGCAAATCGCAATTTAGCGTTTTCTGGCAATGTTTCGCACCAAATTGAAAATGGGCATGAAGTAGGGGTTCAATTTTTTCATACCGATGGACGTGTGCACTTTGATAACCGATTCAACGGATCAAACTTTGATAGTCGCTCAGATTCAAAGCAATACAGCTTTGCCCTATTTAGTAATAACCAGTTCACCGATGTCTGGCTATCAAAAGCCCGTATTGGGCAAGGCGCGGATGAAAGCGTCACTTTTGATGAGTTTAGTACTGCCGGTGGAGATCTTTACAAAACCAAGCAGCTGCAGTTGAGCTGGCAAAATGACTTTAAGTTGCCAGTTGGCACACTCACTTTGCTTTATGACGGTTTGTTTCAAAAGGTGCGTTCAAATTCAGTGTCGTATTCGACAAAAGCGCGCGACAACGATGGCTTTGTTGCAAGTTATTTGCTGGATTACGACGCGCATTCGCTACAGCTAAGCGCACGTCATGACCACAACTCTCAGTTTGGTCGCCACAACACCGGCAATATCGGCTATGGTTATAAGCTAAACCAAAACTGGCGCCTTACTGCCGGATATGGCACGGCTTTTAAAGCCCCAGCTTTTAATGAGTTATATTGGCCATATACTGATTACGGTTTTGGTTTTTCTTATGGTGGCAACCCAAATCTAGCCCCTGAAAAATCGCGTAACTTTGAGACCAGTGCACGTTTTCAAGATGAAGACACCACAGCCACCATTACCGCTTTTCATAACCGTATTGATAATCTCATTGGGCTTAATAACTTGGCTGCAGCGCAACCAGTAAATATTAATCAAGCAACAATTAACGGCTTAAGTGTAACCGCGAATCAACGTTTGGGTAACTTTAACCTGAGTGGCAGCGTAGACTTTCAATCGCCTAAAGATGACAAAACAGATAAGCTTTTAGTCAGGCGTGCTAATCGTCATGCCAGTGCCAACGTTAGTTACACTTGGGGAGATTGGCGTATTGGTGCTGAAAGCATCGCTTCTTCAAAACGTTATAATGACCCGGCCAATACCAAATCAATGAGCGGGTATGCGTTATTGAATGCCACCGTTGATTACAAATTGAGTCAAGATTGGTCCATTCAAGCGCGCGCGAATAATATTTTAGATAAGAAATACGCCCTAGGTTTAGATTTTGGCGGCGAAGCTTATAACACGCCAAGGGCGAATTTATTTGTCAACATTCGTTATCAGCCAGAGTAATCTTACGCGTACAAAAATGTTATGATGCACTCTTTTAAGAAACGTGAATCGCCAAGTTTAGAAAAAGCTATTTGTTAAGTTTAGACAACGCTATTTACAAGTGTTAGCAGTGGAGAAAAAAATGGAACAAACCAACAGCCCATCTTATGTTAAGCCTATTGTGATTGCCTCGGCGATAACTTTTATCATGCTGGCCACGCGAGGTAGCCATGTGCTGACCAATGTATCTTTACCTGATGCAAGTTTAGCTTTATTTTTGGTCGGTGGTTTATTGTTAAGAAGAGCTGCTTGGTTTGTTTTCTTCGTGGTGCCCGCCACAGTCATTGACTTTAGCGCAGCGGCTGTAGATAGCTGGTTTGGTTTCTGCCTAACCGCAGGTTATTGGGGCATGTTGCCAACTTACGCGGTAATGTGGCTGGCTGGTGTATGGCTAGCCAAACAATCTGATAGCCTTAGCGTGCCAAAATTCACGCTAGCCGCTTTGCTGGCAACCTTTGCCGCATTTGTCATTTCCACGCAAACATATTATTTGTTTTCAGGCCGCTTTCCAAACACAGGGTTACAAGAAACGCTTCAATATGGCTGGAACTATCTGCCAAGTTACATGAGCTACACGGCCGCGTATTTACTGGCATTTTGGGTTTCGGCTAAAACATTACCGAAATTAGAGCAGCTTATCAATTCGGTAAAAACTGCATAATTATTTCTACGCTTAGCTAGCATTCAAGCCGCGTTAGTAAACAATACTAACGCGGTTTTTTAATCGCATTTCAGGTAAATGACATGACAGTTGATAAAAATGCGCGCCACGCAAGCCGTATGGCGCGTAAAAAGGCGGTAATAGACTCCGCCATTGAACAGGCAAATCAAGAAAAAGGCTTGTTATTGGTGCTGACTGGCAACGGCAAAGGCAAAAGCTCGTCAGCGTTTGGCATGGCTGCACGTGCCCTTGGCTATGGGATGAAAGTAGGCGTCGCTCAATTTATTAAAGGCCGTAGCGATACCGGCGAAGAAGCATTTTTTTCAGCCTTGCCTAATGTGGAATGGCATGTGCTGGGCGAAGGCTTTACGTGGGACACGCAAGACCTTGAACGCGACATCCACACCGCAAAAGCTGGCTGGGAAATCGCCAAAAAAATGTTGCAGAACCCTGAAGTCAATTTAGTGATTCTTGATGAACTCACCTACACCTTAAACTACGGCTATTTAGAGACTAGCGAAATCCTCGCTGACATTGCCGCCCGCCCACCAATGCAGCACGTGGTGGTGACAGGTCGCGCAGCACCGCAAGTCTTAATTGATCTGGCGGATACCGTCAGCGAAATCACGGATGTGAAGCACGCTTACCGCGCTGGCGTTAAGGCGCAGCCGGGCATAGACTTATAAACCAAACTACTGCACATGCCCATTCACTTTATTCTCGGCGGCGCCCGCTCTGGCAAAAGTGCCTTTGCAGAAAAACTTGCATTTGAAAGTCAATTATCCGTAACTTATATTGCAACTGCGCAAGTCTACGATGCAGAATTTGGCAAGCGCATTGCGCATCACCAAGCACGCCGCCCCGCGCATTGGCAGACCATTGAGCAGCCATTTCAGCTAGGTCAAACCTTGCAAACGCACACAAAAGAAGATGTTTGTATTGTGGTCGATTGCCTCACACTGTGGCTCGCGCAATGCATTTGCCCAGATTGCGACCGCCCAGCAGACCTCAACTGGCAAGATGAGCGCCAAGCCATGCTTGACGTGCTGCCGACACTCAAAGGTAACATCATTCTAGTCAGCAATGAAGTCGGCATGGGCATCGTGCCTTTGGGCGAAATCAATCGCCAGTTTCAAGACGAACAAGGTCGGCTGAACCAAGCCGTGGCGCAAATCGCGCATCAAGTCAGTTTTATTGCGGCAGGTTTGCCGATTGTTTTAAAAGGATAACCATGGAAACCACGACTTTTGAACTTAGGGGTGAATTCATCGAGCTTTGCCAATTATTAAAACTTGTCGGCATTGCCAATAGCGGTGGCCAGGGCAAAATGATGGTGGCTGACGGCATTGTAAAAGTTGATGGTAACGTTGAGTTGCGCAAAACTGCCAAAATTCGTGCTGGGCAATTAGTGGAATGTTTCAGCCAACAAATTAAGGTAGAAAAACCTTAACTTAAGCACAACTTTTTAGCCTGTTAAAGTGGTATAAAATTATCTCAAAACACCACTAAAAATCACACAACCTTTTTCGATGCTCTGTGAGCCTTATAAATAAAGGCTTCCAGAGCATATTTTTTCTCTCGGGCGTTTTGTTGCTTTAAAAGGTGATTTTTGAATCGTCATAAAAAAGCGCGTTATCGGTCTTCCAGTACGGCTAAAAACGCATCACCATAACGCTGCAATTTAGCTTGCCCCACACCCGTAATTTGGCTCATTTCTGTCAAGCTGGCAGGTTTACGATTTAATATTTCCAGCAAGGTGCTGTCATGAAAAATCACATAAGGCGGCACGCCCTGCTCTTTTGCCAACTCCATGCGTTTGGCTTTGAGTGCATGCCAAAGCGGGTCGTCGCTCACCTCGGCATAACCTTCTTTGGCGCGTGCGCCGCGCTCGGCTTTTGAAGATTTTCGACTCACAACTTCCACATCGCGCCTTAGCCAAACTTCTGCTTCGCCTTTCAACACCGGTCTGGCAGACTCCGTCAGTTTCAGGCCACCATAAGCTTCAATGTCACTCATCAAATAGCCGCCCGCCACCAGTTGCCTAAACACGCTGCTCCATTGCGCCTGAGAAATGGCCTTGCCAACCCCAAACACGCTTAAGTTTTGATGGCTAAATTGGCTGACTTTGACATTGGTTTTTCCCAGCAGCACGTCAATTAAATGCACCACGCCAAAACGCTGCCCGGTGCGATACACGCATGACAGCGCCATTTGTGCAGCTTGCGTGGCATCCCATGTATCCACCGGGTTAAGGCAGTTATCACACTGCCCACAATCGCCCGGATGCTGCTCGCCAAAATAGCGCAAGAGCGTTTGGTGACGGCACTGCGTAGATTCGCAAAAGCCTAACAGTGCATCCAGCTTTTGCCGCTCTACCTGTTTGCGTTCTTCTGGCGCATCGCCCGAATCGAGCATTTTGCGCATGCTCACCACGTCACCCAAACCATACGCCATCCATGCGTTTGCGGGCAAGCCATCGCGGCCTGCACGGCCAGTTTCTTGGTAATAACCTTCCATACTTTTTGGCAAATCCAGATGCGCCACAAAACGTACATTGGGCTTATCAATGCCCATGCCAAACGCCACAGTGGCCACCATAATCACGCCTTCTTCACGCAAAAATCGGCGCTGATTTTTGTTGCGCACACTCGCGTCCAACCCTGCATGGTAAGGCAGTGCATCCCATCCGCGCGACTTCAGCCACTCAGCCGTTTCTTCCACTTTTCTGCGTGATAAACAATACACAATGCCGGCATCATTGGCATGTTCATGTTCTAAAAAGGTTTCTAACTGCTGGCGCGCGCTGGTTTTTTGCGTAACGTCTTTTTGTGTGATGCGATAACGAATATTCGGGCGGTCGAAGCTAGAAACAAACTGCCGCGCTTCTTCTAGTTTAAGCCGCTCAACGATTTCAGCCCGCGTGGGCGCATCGGCAGTGGCTGTGAGTGCAATGCGTGGCACCTGCGGAAAGCGCTCGTGCAACACCGTGAGCTTGCGATACTCCGGCCGAAAATCATGCCCCCATTGCGAAACACAATGCGCTTCATCAATGGCGAATAACGCAATGCCAGCACCCAGTTCTATTTGCTCCAGCAATGCCAAAAAGCTTTCCATCAACAATCGCTCAGGCGCCACATACACAATCTGCAAATGCCCACGCATCAGTTGTGCGGTCACTTCTCGTGATTCATTCGCTTCTTGGCTGGAATTCAAAAACGCCGCCCGTACGCCCAATTGTTTTAGCGCATCTACTTGATCTTGCATCAAGGCTATCAATGGCGAAACCACAACCGCCACACCTTCACGCAACAAGGCTGGCAACTGGTAACACAAAGATTTACCGCCACCCGTTGGCATCAACACCAGCGCATCGCCGCCAGCACTCACGTGGGCGACAATCGCTTCTTGCTCACCCCGAAATGATGAATAGCCGAAAACGTCATGAAGAAGTTGCTGTGCGGTGTTTGACATGAAATACCCAAATAGCGTGCGTAAGCCCGCCATGCAATCAATAAAACCTAGCCATAACTGACTAGGTTTTGAATTTGGTAGGGCGTGCGAGGATCGAACTCGCGACAAACGGATTAAGAGTCCGCTGCTCTACCAGCTGAGCTAACACCCCAATTGAGTCTAAAAATTTACCACTTAGTTTAAGCAATCTGACTGCATTACATGCTTCATTTTACATGACATTATAGCAAAAACATACATGAAGCTTGCTTGTGCCGCTTGTCTTGTCAACGTTTCGTTGCGTATAATCAGCGTTAAAGGGGAAGCAGAATGGTCGCAGCCGGTTTTCGTGTTTCGAAAGATGACCAAGGTCGACGCCATATTCAGCTTTTTGGACAGTGGTCATTACGTGCGCCGTCTAATGATTTTGCTAAGCTTAAGAAATCATTGGAGCCTTTTTTTTTAGATACTTCGATAACATGGAATTTGAACGAAGTAGAGCAACTAGATGCCGCCGGCGCTTCTGTTCTTTTATCAGGATGGGGCAATAGATTGAATGCCAACATCTCTTTCACACCTGAACAGGCAACGCTTTTTAATACACTAATCGGTTTAACAAGGCCGCCTAGTAAAAAAATTCAGCAAGACTGGCTCGCTCCTCTTATTGGCTTGGGAAAAGGTGTACTTCACCTAGCGCACCATTTCACCGAGTTTATTCATTTGCTCATTTTGCTTTTAATAGAAATTGCCTACCTGATTCGCCGCCCACAAGATTTTCCCTGGCGTGAATTCAGTGCCAACGTATACAAGAGTGGAGTGAATGCTTTGCCAGTGACGGCGCTACTTGGCTTTATGATTGGTGTTGTCATGGGTTATTTAATGTCGAAGCAGTTGCACACGTTTGGTGCTGACATTTATATTGTCAACATTTTGGGGCTTAGTATTATTCGCGAACTGGGCCCCGTGCTGATGGCGGTGCTGGTTGCAGGTCGATCAGGCTCTGCAATGACAGCACAAATCGGTGTGATGCGGGTAACCGATGAGATTGATGCGCTGACCACAATGGGGATTTCGCGTATCTTACGAGTGGTTCTACCCAAAGTGCTAGGGTTGACTTTTGTCGCACCTCTGCTGGTATTATGGACATCAAGCTGGACACTCATCGGTGGCGCTTTTGCATCGAATTTAGAGCTGGGCATCAGTTTTCGCTTTTTCTTTGATTATCTACCGTTGGTTGTTCAGCCTGTCAACTTCACGCTCAGCCTGATCAAGGGCCTGATGTTCGGCTTCGTTGTAGCACTGGTCGCCTGCCATTTTGGCTTGCGTATCAAGCCAAACACCGAGAGCTTGAGTAACAGTACAACAAGCTCAGTGGTAACAGCAATATCTGGCGTGATTCTGGTTAATGCCTGGTTTGCAATCTTAACGCGCGGTATCGGCGTATGATTGAGAGTCCCAAGCAAACCATCCCGCCAGAAAATATTCCAGATCAGGATGTCATCTGCGATATACAGAATGTTTGCACGGAATTTGACGACAATATTGTTCACCATAATCTCAACCTAACGGTTAAACGCGGCGATATCCTTGCGCTGGTGGGCCGGTCAGGTTGCGGAAAAACGACATTATTGCGTCATATCATAGGGTTAACCAAACCACAGAGTGGCAAAGTGCTATTGTTTGGAGAAAACCTGCATGCCATGGAGCGCGTGGCACAACGGCGCCTGATGAACCGTTTTGGCGTATTATTTCAACAGGGTGCTTTATTTTCAGCGCTTTCAGTTTTCGAGAATGTCGCCTTTCCGTTACGTGAATTAAAACAGTTTGATGAATCAGTAATCTACCAATTGGTGATGCATAAACTGACACTAGTTGAGCTTGAGCCACGTTACGCGGACCTGCTACCTGCTGAGATTTCTGGTGGCATGGTAAAGCGCGTCGGGCTGGCGCGGGCGCTTGCACTGGAACCCGAGCTGTTGGTGCTCGATGAACCCACCGCAGGGCTGGATCCCGACCGTAGTCATAATTTTATTGATCTTGTTAAACAGCTAAAAAAGTCCTTGGGGTTAACAGTTCTTTTTGTCACCCATGATATGGACACTTTGGCGTCTCTGGCCGAACGTGTAGCTGTATTAGAAGATAAGCATATCATTGCAGATTGTTCATTACAGGAACTGGCTAGAATTGATCACCCATTTGTCATCAATTTCTTCCAAAGTATCCGTAGCAGACTTGAAAGATTATAATAGACCATGGAAAACCGCGCTTATGCAATCGCAGTTGGCATCTTCTCACTAGTGCTGGGAACAGGTGTGATATTTGCCTATTGGTGGATTAGTGGCTCACAGCAGGCCCGTTCAGAGTACATCATAGCATCTCCTCTGCCTGTCGCTGGGTTAAGTTCGGAAGGCACCGTCAAATTTCGCGGTGTAGATATAGGCAAAGTAATTGAAATTTCACTAGACCCGTCCTCGCAAACCACCATCTTGATTAAGATTGCGGTCGCAAAAAACTTAAAGCTCAGTACCGAAGCTTATGCTGAGCTTCGTCGGCAGGGGATAACCGGACTTGCTTATATAGATCTAAATGATGAAAGTAAAAATGCGCCTGCCCTACTCGCTGGCGGCACTATTCCACTTCGGCCAACCCTTGTAGATAATTTAATATCCAAAGGCCCGGAACTCTTGGCACAGCTTGAAGTGCTTTTGAAAAACAGTAGCCAGTTCACCGCCGCGGCCAACCGAGTTTTGACTAATGTCGATATTCAGAGATTGAATAACACCATTGCAAATCTAGAAAAAGCCTCTGAGAAAGCTTTGCCAGCAATCAGTTCTGCAACAAATATGCTCAATAATGCGAATAAAATGGTGTCCGAGAAAAATCAAGTACAACTCGCACAAACATTAGAAAGCGCGCAACAGGCTTTTGACGCTACAAGACCACTCATCAACGAACTTAGCCTGACTGCTAAAAAATTCCATAACACAGCCAATCAAATCGAAACCAGCGCCAGTCAGCTTACTTATACTTTGGATAATGAAACTCTACCGCAACTACACACACTGACTGAAAACATGAATCGAAGCGTCATTCATTTCAACCAACTCATTGATGTTCTTGAAGACAATCCGCAAAGCATCATTTTTGGAAAGCCGAATCCACCGCCAGGGCCAGGGGAAGCTGGATTCACTATCAGGCCATGAGGACTATAGTATGCGTAATTTTATTTTATTGTTAGCCAGCGGCCTGCTTATAAGTAATTTAGCCGCTTGCGTCGGCATTAACAAGGCTAGGCAAAATTCAAGTATTTATGATTTTGGTTTGTCTGTTTCCGGCGAAAGTAATCAACAAATTGCTTCAAAAATAACGTTCGAACAACCGGTTGCTGCAGAATCTCTCAACCATAATAGAATTCGTTACCGACTGAATTATCAAGACCCTTTACGCGTATTTTTCTATGCAGATAGCCGTTGGGCAGGTACGCCTTCAGAGCTGATTTCGAGCAAGCTGAGAAAAATGGTAAATTTAACAAAAAACCCTACGAACTGCAGCTTGGAACTAAAAATAGAAGCTTTTGACCACGTGTTTCAGACCACAACTGCCAGTGAAGGCTTTGTGCAGCTGAGCTCAATACTGGTTGAGAAAAAATCCAGGAAAGTGATTTCAACTCAACTTATTACGGAAAGAGCCACCTCTGCCTCCCCTAATGCACAGGGCGGAACAGCCGCACTGCGTCAGGCGAGCGAGAATGCACTGAAAAAAGTAATACAATGGGGAAATATGGTTGCGGATAATAGCGCACTTTGCCAATAAGCATCAAAAAAAGAAAAAGGCT